>JAWOCO010000170.1:0-2563 GCA_046483765.1 Alkalispirochaeta sp.
CGCCTCAATCACGGGGTGGTGGCCCGGGAGGTCCGCGCCATTGATGATACCCGCGTGTTCTGGCCCAGCTCTCCCGCGGCGGGAGAGGGAGACTTCTCGGACAACTGGCACGACGACTCTTCCGGCGATATGCACTACTGGAACGTGTGGCATGAGGGCAAGCCCTTTAGCGCCTACTACGAGGTGACGCCCCGGTTCTGTTCAGAGTTCGGGTTCCAGTCCTTTCCCAGCGTGGCCACGGTGCGTTCCTTCGCCGGGGAGGGGCAGCTCAACCCCACCGCCCCTGACGTGGAGCACCACCAGCGTCACGAGCGCGGCAACACCGTCATTCTGGAGACGATGTCGCGCTACTTTCGGATGCCCTGTTCCTTTGAAGAGTTCGTCTATCTCAGTCAGGTGCAGCAGGCGATGGCGATCGGCATGGCGGTCACCTACTGGCGCAGTCGGCGTCCGGTAAGCATGGGCGCGCTCTACTGGCAGCTCAACGACCTATGGCCGGTGGTCTCCTGGTCCAGTATCGAATATGACGGCCGGTGGAAGCTTCTCCACCATGCCGCGCGTCGCTTTTTTGCCCCTCTGCGGCTGGCGGTGTTTACCAAGGACGCCATGCTCGAGGTTCACCTGCTCAATGATACCGCGGAAACGGTAACGGAAACGGTAACGATCAGCGGCCTTGATTGGCGGGGCACCTCCCTGTGGCAGCGGTCTCTATCGGTGGTGGTGGGGCCGGATGCGGTGGACGAGGTACTCCGCATCGCCGTCAATGAGCTTCCCTTTGACCGGACCGCCGGCTTTGTGGTAGCAACGGTACAGGATGGTACCGTTCCGGTGGAGCGGGACTTTGCGCTGCTTGGTGAGTACAAGCACGCCGAGCTGCTTCCCCCGCAGGTGACCGCCGAGGTGGATGCTTCCGGTGAGGCGATGACGCTCAGATGTGCCGGAGCGCCGGCGTTCTGGACAACCGTTGAGTATGATGATCCCGCAGCTCGCCCGGAGGATAACGGCATGCTGATGCTGCCCGGAGAAGAACGTACGGTTGCGATTCGCCACGGGCGTCCCGGACTCACGGTGAGTGCGATTCACACGATTCGAGATAGCTATCAGTAGATAGTGATTCAGTAGATATCGACCAACACGAGAGATGTACCATAAGGAGCCAACATGAACACACGAGAGTTTCCGCAATCCTTTGTCTGGGGAGTGGCCGCCGCCAGTTATCAGGTAGAGGGGGCCGTAGACGCAGATGGGAGAGGTGCGAGTATTTGGGACACCTTCTCCCACACCCCCGGCAACGTACTTCATGGACATACCGGTGACGTGGCGGTGGATCAGTACCACCGGTACCCGGAAGATGTACAGCTCATGCGGGAGATGGGAGCTCATTCCTACCGCTTCTCCATCGCCTGGCCCCGAGTACAGCCGCAGGGAAGCGGGGCGTTCAACCCCAAGGGGTTCGACTACTACAAACGGCTCGCCGATGAGCTCCACCGCAACGGGCTTACCGCCGCGGCCACGCTGTACCACTGGGATCTGCCGCAGGCGCTGGAAGATGCCGGGGGATGGCCGATCCGTGATACCGCCCAGCGCTTTTCCGAGTACGCCCGGGAGGCGTTTCGGGTCCTCGGGGACCACGTGGACCTGTGGATCACGCTGAACGAACCGTGGTGCAGCGCGGTGCTTGGGTACCATGTAGGCGTGCACGCTCCCGGCCGGCAGGATCAGAGCGCCTCCTGGGCCGCGGGCCACCACCTGTTGCTGGGCCACGGTCTGGCTATGAAGGCGTATCGCAGCGAGCGCGGATCCGGCGACGGTGTGGCGCCGATCGGGATCACCCACAACCTGGAAAGTGCCCGGCCGGCAACCGACACCGATGCCGACCGGGAAGCGGTGGATCGCGCCACGGACATGCGCACGCGATTCTTCCTGGATCCGTTGCTGGGCCGCGGCTACCCGGAACGTCACTTTGCCGCCTATCCTGAGAGCACGCCGCCTCCGGTTCAGGCTGGGGACATGGAGACGATCGCCGCCCCAATAGATTTTCTGGGCCTCAACTTCTACTTCGAGCCTGCCCTGGCGGCGGCGCCGGTGGGACCGTTGGGGACCTCTCAGGACGGTTTCGCCTGCCACCCGGAGGGGTTCCGCGAGGTACCGACCTACCACCAACGGACCGAAATGGATTGGCCGGTGACCCCGCGCGGGTTGTATCGCCACCTGAAATGGGTCTGGGCGCACACCGAAGGAAAGTTTCCGCTGTATATCACGGAGAACGGCTGCGCCATGCCGGATGAGCTCAGCGCCGACGGTCTGCGCTGCCACGATCCGCGACGCGTCTCCTACCTGCGGGAGCATTTCACTGCTGCCTTGGACGCGATCGAGGAGGGCGTAGACCTGCGCGGGTACTACGTCTGGAGTCTGATCGACAACTTCGAGTGGGCGCTGGGCTATACCAAGCGCTTCGGCATTATCTATGCCGACTACATCAACCAGCGCCGGGTTCCCAAGGACAGTTACTACTTCATGCGGGAAGTGATCAGCGGCGCCGAGGCGCTGTAGGGGCTACCAG
>JAWOCO010000244.1:0-5914 GCA_046483765.1 Alkalispirochaeta sp.
GGTTGACGCCGATTGACGGGAGCACAATACTACCGCTATGCGCATTGACCCAGTGGTGGACAGGGCGATTCGGAAGACTCCTGATTTTCCCAAGCCCGGTATTCTGTTCTACGATCTCACCAGTCTTCTTGCCGATCCCCAGGCGTTTGCCCATCCGGTCTACGGTATGGGCAAACGCCCGGGGATCGGCAAGGAGACTGGTCAGATCGTAGAACAGAATTCCGGGCTTGGGAAAATCGGGAGTCTTTCGAATCGCCCGGTCCACCACTGGGTCAATGCGCATAGCGGTAGTATTGTGCTCCCGTCAATCGGCGTCAAGCATCCCCTATTTGAAGAAAACGCGCCGTGGCCGTATGATAGATAGCCAACGATGCAGTACCTCATACCGATAGCGAGTGGAAAGGGCGGAGTCGGCAAGACGCTCCTGGCAGCCAACCTGGGTATCGCCCTGGCACAGCAGAACAAGACTGTAATTGTCATCGACCTGGACCTGGGGGGGAGTAATCTTCACACCGTCTTGGGGATTCGAAACCGGCATCCGGGAATCGGACACTTCATCTACAAGCAGGCGGAGTCGCTGGAACAGCTGGTGGTAACCACCGGACAGGAGCGGCTGTACTTCATACCGGGGGACAGCCTCTTTAGCGGCACAGCGAACCTGCCGTACTGGCGGAAACTCGCCCTGCTCAAGCAGATCGAAGAACTTACCGCTGATTTTGTACTGCTGGACCTGGGTTCGGGCACAACCTACAACACGCTGGACTTCTTTCTGACCTCTTCCGCCGGGCTCATGGTAACCACTCCCGATACTACCGCGATTCTCAACGCCTACTCCTTCTTGAAGTCGGCCATGCTGCGGCTGCTACAACGGAGCTTCCCCGGGAAAAGCGCGGAACGCCAGGCGGTACTGGATTTTGTGCAACAGAAGGTAGAGGGGGAAAACCTCACGCTGCAGCACGTGATCGCCGCGATTCATGCGATCGATCCGGAAAGTGGTCGCTCCGCAGAGGAGATTCTGGATAGTTTTCGTCCCCGGGTGGTAATGAACCTGGGCCGCACGGCCCAGGACATTCGCCTGGGCGGACGGCTCCGGCAGGTAGTGCGCAGTAATCTGGAACATGACGTGGAGTTTATCGCCTACCTTCCGCAGGACGAGCTCGCCTCCCGCAGTCCCCTGGAGCGCACCCCCACACTGCTCACCTATCCGCAGACGCCGTACTCCCGGGCGGTTCAGCAGTGCGCCGCCCGCCTGATTCACGAGCCCGCACCGGACCGCCTCAAGCTCTTCCCCGAGGATGAAGACCTACAGGAGTTGGCGCAGGGCTTTAGCTCACCGCGCTCCGGGGCGTAAGGCTCAACCGGGAGACGCGCCGCCCCCCGTTACTGGGCGCGAAACGCTGCCACCCGGGCGGATACCCCGGTGGTCCAGTCACTTCGCACTCCCGCGGCGAGGGCGTGGTATCCCAACCCCGCTACCATGGCACCGTTGTCCATGCAGAGCTCCAGCGGGGGCAAAACGCTCTCCACCGCCTTCCCATCCACCGTGAGATGCTCGAGGCGCCGACGAAGTTCACTGTTGGCCGCCACTCCGCCCCCGGCGGCTACGCGGTAAATGCCGGTGTCCCGGACAGCGTTCTGCACGCGGGTTATGAGCATGCTCACTGCGGCGTCCTGAAACGCCGCGGCCACATTCTCCCGCGTTCGCGGATACCCCTCCTGCCAAAAACGATCTAACTGGTGCACCACGGCGGTCTTGAGACCGGAAAAGGACATGTCGTAGCGATTGTTGGCCCGGTTCAGCTTGGGTTGGGGAAAGCGCGCGGACCGCGGGTCGCCGGCGGCGGCGAGGCGGTCGATAATCGGTCCCCCGGGGTAGCCCTCACCGAGAAACACACTGATCTTGTCATACGCCTCACCACAGGCATCATCGATCGTAGTCCCCAGCACCTCGAGCTCGCTGTAGCCACGACTCACGGCGATCATCGTGTGCCCCCCGGAGACAAGCAGCACCAGGTACGGGTAGCGCAGCTGTGCTCCTCCGGTGGCGAGGTGGGGCGCGTAGGCGTGGGCGTGCATGTGGTCTACCGCCACGAAGGGCAGCTGCTGCGCGTAGGCGAACATCTTGGCGAAGGTGAGCCCCACCGCCAGCGATCCGCTCAATCCCGGCCGGTTGGTCACGGCCACGCCGGCGAGACGTCGGGGGTGCGGCGGACCAGCTGAATCGGGGGCGCCGGACGCAACCTTCGGTTCGATCTGAGCCTGCTCCAGCGCTTCCCGAACCACCGGCATGATCTGCTCCACATGCGCCCGGGATGCCACTTCCGGTACGACACCGTGGTAGCGCGCGTGGAGTTCCGTCTGTGAGGCGATTACCAAGGAGTGGATGGTGCGACCGTCTTCCACCACCGCCGCGGAGGTCTCGTCACAAGAGCTTTCAATTCCCAAAATTAGCATCGTTCAGTTACTCGTACGGTTCCCCGTGCGCTCCGTTGATAAGATCGGAGAGCGGACGAAAGACGAAGCCCGCCTCAACGAGCTCAGAATAGCGATCGATTAGCACCCGCGCAAGCTCCGGCGAGGTGACGTGACCGATCAGCACGGCGTGCCCCCGTTCCCGCGCGATCGCCAGCCCCTGGTCCAACTGTACCGAAATCGCCTCATCGTCCCGGACGTTATCAAGGAACACGTCGCGCACCACCGTGGGCACCCCGACCCCGCGGGTAGTATCGGCGGCGACGCTCAGATGCGTGGTGCGGCTGTCCAGGAAGAAGAGGCGGTGTCGGCGGAGCGTGTGGGCAACGGTAGCCATGACCCGCTCATCAGCGGTGGCACGGCTCCCCATATGGTTATTGACACCCACCACCCCCGGCATGGAGGAAAGATTGCTGGTCAACGTTTGGCGAATCTGCGGATCGGAGTGAGCTACGAAAATTGCCCCGGGGCCGGGATCGTTGCCTCCGGAGGCCTCCATGGGCTGGTGGAGAATCGCCTCGTGGCCGAGGGCGATCACCATTTGGGCGGCTTCCCGGGAGTACTCCAACCCAGGCAGCACCGCCACCGTGACCACCCCAGGAAACGGCATGAACTGCCGCAGATCATCGAGATCATGCCCGGCGTCGTCCAGCACCACATACAGGCGCGGCCCCTGCGGCGCTTCCTCAGGTTCCGGCGCTTCAGCAGCGTCTCGCCGGCCGGGATGATCATCGCCGCGCTCTCGCCCACTCCCGCGATCCTCGGGAACCGCCGAGGCGTGTATCACCGAGCGAGCTTCACTGCCACTGAACAGGGAGGGCCGCAACAACCACACCATCCCGGTGACCGTTGCGACCAAAAACATGAGAAGAACGATACGTGCCCGCCAACCGTGCATACACCTCCAGATGTGGTCAGTTCACCATCATCTGTTTCAGATGTTCGGCATCGCACCGGAGCTTCTTAATTGCACGCATCTCTATCTGCCGCACCGTTTCCGGGGAGATCCCCATGGCATCAGAGATCTTCTTCAGAGTATAGCGCTCTCCTCCGTCTAAGGCGTACCGATAACGGAGAACATCGCGTTCTCTCTCCTTCAGCCGATTGAGACTATTCCACGTTTCCTCCCGGAGCGCGTTCTCCATCGCCGCACCATCGGGGGAATAGGTGTAGTCCTCCAGCAGATCCATCATGGTGCTGTTTTCGTCGTTAATCTCACTATCCAGAGATACCGGTGTGATCGCGATCCGCATGATCTCAGACACCTCTTCGGTGGTGAGCCGGACTTCACCGGCAATTTCCTCCGCCGTGGGGGGCCGCATGAGACGTTGACTGAGGTAGTTGTAGGCGCGTTGAATGCGCTTTAACGCGTCTTCTTTACGGTGGGGCAACCGGATCGCCCGGCGGCGGTTTGCCAGGGAACGGGTGATCGCCTGTTTGATCCACCAGGCAGCGTAGGTGCTAAAGCGCACCCCTTTGCGGTAGTCAAAGCGTCCGGCGGCCTTCAGGAGACCTAAGTTTCCATCTTGTATCAGGTCGAGCAGGGAGACGTCGGGACTCACGTACGCCTTTGCAATTTTCACTACGAGTCGGAGGTTACTCTCGATTAGCGTCCGTTGCGCTTCGGTGTCCCCGTTTTGGATCCGCCGGGAGAGGGCTTGCTCCTCTTCAGCCGTCAGTAACCGGGTCAACCGGATTTGTGAGTAATACGCTTGAAGTGCATCAGACTGGGACTGGCTTGCGATTCGCTTTTTGGCCATACCTTCCTCCTATCTTATACTAAGCAAAGACAGTGCCAAGCTCACGAACGAGGACGAAAATCACGTAAGTTGTTGTGATGAAAGAACATAAAAAAGCTCGTCCATGAGGACGAGCGTGGTATATGTATATATTTTTGTACAGGTTTTGGTGAGTGATTATAAAAAACTATACACAGTCGGAGACAGATGCACCCCACTAGGGAACATATCACGTCCCATACTGGTTCACAATCATATCAGCCAATCCGAATCCCGCCGTTTTTGACATCACTTCGGCGTATTCGTCGTAGAGCATATCTTCGAAGTACTCCCCTGCCATACCGGTGTCCACCAGCCGGTTGTCCTCGTTCAGTGTACTGCGCATGCTGTCGAGCATTTGCTTGACGAAGATCGTTTCAAAATCCTCCGCCACCTCGCGGAGCTGCGCGTTGCCGTCTCCTTCAGGTACGGTATAGCGCAGATTCTGCATTTGTAGCTGCGCCATATTGGCGGAACTGTTTGTCGGATTAAAGGAACTATCACCAATCATGAGCTACCTCCCGGTTCCGGTTATCGTTTGAGTCCGTTCGCGATACCCAACATGGAATCACTGGTCTGGATCGCACGACTGTTCATTTCGTAGGCGCGTTGGGCAACGATCATGTTCACCATCTCCCCTACTACCGATACGTTAGACATCTCCAGGAACTTGTGTTGCAGCCGCCCCATGCCCTCCTCACCGGGAGTGTCACCAAGCGCCTCGCCGCTGGCGGCGGTTTCCTTGTACAAGTTCTGTCCCACGGCGTTCATGCCGCCGGGATTCACGAACCGGTACAGCTCCATCTGACCTACCTGGATTGGTGTTTCCTGACCAGGCACCAGCACGGTGACGCGGCCATCCTCGGTAATGTTGAGACTGTCCCGCTGGAACTGCGGGGGCATGATAATCTCAGGCACCACACGGTGGCCGTTGTTGGTTACCAGCTGACCGTTGGAATCGATTTTGAACGATCCGTCGCGGGTATATGAAAACGTGCCATCCTGGTCCAGGACCCGAAAGAAGCCTTCGCCTTCGATCGCGAGGTCACTGATATTTCCCGTCTGCTGCAGACTTCCCTGCTCA
Organism: Alkalispirochaeta sp.; assembly: GCA_046483765.1. Taxonomy (GTDB): domain Bacteria; phylum Spirochaetota; class Spirochaetia; order DSM-27196; family Alkalispirochaetaceae; genus Alkalispirochaeta. The sequence continues at coordinate 5,335 of JAWOCO010000244.1, forward strand.
AACTCTTTGGCGGAGCCGGCTACTTTTACCCCGTGTCCCACCGTTACCGGAGTGGGAACCAGGGTCTGTTCAGTTGCCGGCGTGCCGGCGGTTCGGGTGGTCTGATAGAGCAGATCCTCGAAATCGGCACGGTTGCGCTTAAATCCGGTGGTGTTCACGTTGGATAGGTTGTTTGAAACGGTGTCGATATTGAACTGCTGGCCGGTCATTCCGGAAGCGGCAGTCCACAGTGAGCGCATCATTGGTTAGCTCCTCTTGGATTCATTCCGTTACTGGGATTCATTACTGAGCCCTCAGGACTTCGGCGATCAGCCGAGCCGTGCTTTGGTCTTGCGTCTGAATCGCCTTTTGATTCGACTCATAGGCGCGATTGACTTCGATCATCTGCGTCATTTCGGTAACCGGATTGACGTTGGCCGTTTCCAGGAATCCCTGCAAAACCGCCGGTCGTTGCGCATCCAGCTGATCCACCGCCTCACCACTCTCCCGAGTGGTGTTCCAGAGGTTACCCCCCTCTTTCTGGAGGTACCGTGGTTCTTCCACTCCTACCAGGCGCAGCGTTCCGATCTGTACCGTCTCG
>JAWOCO010000302.1:0-3940 GCA_046483765.1 Alkalispirochaeta sp.
GTGCCAGTCCACGGAGAATCCCGCGGCGGTGAGCGTATCACGCAACGCTTCCCCCTCTTGTAGGTGCAGCACCGGGTCCTGAGTGCCGTGGGTTTGAAACACCCGCGGCAGATTTTCACCGTGGGGTCCCGGGCTACGGCCGGCGTTGGAGAGCCCGGTCCACCACGATTCGGCGGTGAGGGCCCCGGAGAAGAGGAGCGTCACCGCAGGAATCGGCAGCTTCGAATTTTCCAATCCCTGGCGGAGTATCTCCGCCACCACCATCGCTCCCTGACTGAATCCGCCGAGAATCAGCGTCTCCCATGCCAGGTTGCGGCCCTCCACCAAGCGCCGCACCTCCCACGCCGCCTGGGCCAGCCCGGCGGGCTCCAGCCTCCGCAGGGAGAGAAAGTATCCGCCAAAGAGCGCCTGCTGCAGCTCCTCCTCCGTGCGGGGAAACCACGCGCGGCCGTAGGCCATGCCCGCCACGTTAATCGGGGCGGGGGCGTGGGGAAACACCCAGCGCTGCGCAACGCCCAGCCCGGGAGCCAGAGAGACCAGGTCCTGAGCGGAGGCGCCGAAGCCGTGCAGCAGGCAGCCGCTCCACTGCGCATCCCAGGGAGCGGTGCGGGCCACGTCGGCGAGATCCAACTCCACGGCGTCCAACACCGCGGCGCCGCTCTCGGCGGCCTGGCCGGAGCTGTTTTCTCCCGCGCTTCCAGCTCCACCGGGCCCGTTATTGCCGCCGCTCCCGGCCCCACCGGGCCCGTTGTGTGCGCTCTGACTCGTTTCCTCACTCACGACAGGTCGTTCTCCTCGCGCACCAGCCATCCCTGGCGTTGCACATAGTCCCGCAGTTCGCCCGCCACAGAAACCACCTGGTCGGGGTCGGACCCTTTTACCACGAGGCGCGAGTGGTAGTCGTAGGCGCCGACCACCGGATAACTGCCGATCGCCACCTGGCGGTGGGCGTTCTGCACCGTTTCCAACCAGTCGGCAAAGTCGCTTTCGTCGGCGGAGAGATACAGAATCGCTGTCCAGGTGCGGTCCAAGCGGGGAAGCATCTCCGCGATGCGCCGCATCTTGTCCTGCAGTGCGCGGGGAAGACCGGGCAGAATAAAGACGTTATTCCACTGAATCACCGGCCAGTGCCCCTCGGAACACCCGTGGACCCGCGTGTCCGCCGGCAGGTCTGCCATGCGGGCTACCATCGGCGACAGGGGTTCGCCATAGCGCGTTTTGAGAAAAGAAAGCATCTGCTCGTTCTGTTCCACCGGCGTATCAAAGGCAACCGCCGCGGCCTGCAACGTCATGTCGTCGTGGGTGGGGCCGATCCCACCGGCGCTAAAGAGGTAGTCATACCGTCCGCGCAGTTCCCGGAAGGCGTTGGCAATTTCCGTTACGTCGTCCCGAATGATACGCACCTCCCCCACCTGATACCCGATCTCCGTCAGGCTCGTGAGCATGAAGTGCAAATTCTCCTCGCGGACGCCGACAGAGAGGATTTCGTCACCGATGAGCAAGATTGCGACCATGGCTCCTATGATACGGTGACGGTCCGAGGAGCGACAAGCGATGGGCACCGCGCGATAAGCAATCCGCGCGGTGGGGCGCGTAGTGCTGTAGTCGACCGGATGCGCCGGCGCCCGCCCCGCCTGGGCAATCCGCGCGGTGGGGCGCGTATTGCCGCCCACTTTGTTGACCATCTTGATAATCAATTCGTATGTTTTCGCTATGGAAGTACGAGAACAGATTGCGCAGTCGGAAGAGCTAATTCGAACGGGCCTATTTGATGATGCGATCGCCCTCCTGACGGAGGTGTTGACGGACGATCCCGGCAACCTCGCGGCGCTCCTCAATATCGGCATCGCCTATACCGAGAGCGGTCATAACGATTCCGCAATCCAGGCGCTCTCGTACTACGTCCAGCAGGACGAAGAAAACGATGAAGCCTGGGAGGCGCTGGGGTGCGCGTATTTGCGTAAGAAAGAGTACTCCACCGCCGAAGAGCACCTGGAACGAGCTCGAGAGTTGAACTCTCAGAACGCCAGCGTGCTACGAAATCTGAGCGTTCTCCTGAGCGAGACCGGGCGCGGGCGGGAAAGCTACACCACCCTCACCAAGGCCTACGAGCTTAATCCCAACGATTACCTCACCACCTACGCCCTGGCCACCGCCTACCGGTACCTGCAGCGCCCGGAGGAGGCGCGCACGCTCTTGGAGCGGTTGCAAACGTTTGACTATCTTCCCACCTCCATTAGCCACGAGGCGGAGAAGCACCTCCTGGAACTGACGGTTGGCTGGACGTAGCGTCAGGCCGCGATAGTGGGCCGGTGGCCGTAGCAGTTCGCGATCGTGGGCCGGCGCACGTCACCCGCGGCCTCCCTCGGCGTCAGGCCCGGCGGCCCAAAACTGTTTGCATCCGCATACTCCATGAACTATCCTGAAACTGGAGTCTGCTGTGTTGAAAAAGTCTACGGTTACCACCGGCGTGTACTGGGTAGAAATACCCGAGGCCGATGTACGGATCGTCTGCGGAGCCCCCGCGGACACGGTAAAACATCTCATGCGCGGTGGTTTCATAACCAGTACCGGCCGCGACGGAAAAACGTGGGAGACGGGACCTTCGGCGGTGCTGCTCTCCGACGTGAGCATTCAAAACGGCGATTTTGCCAACCTCACCGAATTCCTGGTGTTACAGATGCTGTATCGGCAGGGAATGATTATTCCCCGCCATCCCAACAACACCGGGGTGAAGCCGAAGATTATCGGCGCGGAAGATCAGATCGCCGCGCAGCGGGAGTATATCTTTCGCGGCAACTACGGGCTCACCAGTGTGGAAGAACTCCTGGAAGCCGGGGTAGAACCGGAGCTTGCCCGGGAGTACTTTCGCATTAAGACGCAGTTCGCCTTCGGCTCGATTCGGACGCCGGAAGAGCTCATCGATTTTATTACCGTCCGGGACCAACCGGTGACGATCGCCCCGGGGGTGGATATCGAGCGCGTAGCGGTCAATACCTACCGTATTTCTCACGGTGGTGACTATGAGGAAGTCTCCCTGACCCTCTCTCCCGCCGAGCAGTACCTGCCCCCCTACGTCCTGGGACAGCACAAGATCAAGCGGGAGTACTTCTCCATCGTGCATACCGGTGAGGGGGATGGCTGGGATATCAACCGCCCCTGCATGGCGGGGATCCTGGTATTTCAAGGGCGGATCTATTTAATCGACGCCGGCCCCAGCGTCATGCACACCCTGAGTTCACTGGGAATTAGCGTCAACGAGATCGACGGTATCTTTCACACCCACGCTCATGACGACCATTTCGCCGGTCTCACTTCCCTGGTGCGGGCCGACCACCGCCTGCCGTACTACGCCACGCCCATGGTGCGGGCCTCGGTCATGAAGAAGCTCTCCGCCCTCATGTCCTTTCCGGAGGAGCAGTTTGACCGCTACTTCGTGCCCCACGACCTAACGATGGATGAGTGGAATATGATCGATGGGCTGGAGGTGAAACCGGTGTACTCACCCCATCCAGTGGAAACGACGATTATGTTTTTTCGAACCCTCTGGCGTAACGGCTACCGCACCTACGGACACTTCGCCGATATCTGCTCCTTTGATCAGTTGCAGGCGCTGGAGGATCCCAGCGATTCGGTGAGTGTCTCCGTGGCGGCTCAGGTCCGGGCGAACTATCTCACCCCCACCGACGTAAAGAAGCTCGATATCGGTGGCGGTATGATCCACGGCGTGGCCGAGGATTTTCGCGATGACCCCTCCGAGCGCATCGTTCTCAGCCACAAGGCCGCGCCCCTGACGATGTCTGAAAAGGAGATTGGCGCCGATACCGCCTTCGGCATCGCCGACGTCCTGATCACCTCTTCCTATGTGGCTTTAGAGTCGACTATTAACGAGCTCCTGCGACGTAACTTTCCCGGGGCTCCCGACCACGCGATCGCGATG
>JAWOCO010000329.1:0-2772 GCA_046483765.1 Alkalispirochaeta sp.
CGGTTTCGGGATCTGGGCAAGGTGATGCTCAAGGAACTGGTGGTGGGAATCTCCATGGGCTTGATTCTGGCAGGGGTGATTATCCTGCGCAGCGTATATCTTCCCCCCGGAGTGGCGTGGGCGGAGTCGGCTGCAATCGGCGCCGCCTTGATCTTCGTGGTGGTCTTCTCCACGATTATCGGGGCGCTGGCGCCGCTGGTAATCCACCGCCTGGGGTTTGACCCCACCGTTATGGCGGGCCCGCTCATGGCGACCGTCATCGACGTGGCAGGCCTCACGATCTACTTTCAGGCGGCGCGCCTGATACTTGGGTTGTAGCACTGTTGCGCAGCCGGAGCAGCCATTCCGTGGTATCGATCGATGCCATGGGCGTGAGCGGTAGTTTCCCGGACAGTTCGATCCGAAATGAGCGCCCCAGGGGAATCGACGCGTTCATCGCGACCCCGTGGTGCCACTCGCTCTCCTCTTCCTCTACATCCCAGCCGGCCCGCGCGGAGAACCGCCTTCCATGCCGTCCCAGTGCAGTTCGCACCGAGAGCCGACAGGTAGCCGAGAACCCGTCGTCTCCGGAGGGATGGTGCCAGATGTGGCGGGCGGAGGCTGCCAACCCCGCCGGTCCGACAGCAACGCGCAGCCGATAGTGTAGGCCCCGGGTCCCGCGGGAATCGGTGGTACCGCGCAGCCGAAGCAACCGCGCCACGCCCCGGGTCCAGGCAAGGCCCAAAACTCCCTCGTAGGTGTCCACCGCCGGGCGCGGAAGATCATCGTCCCACCGGGACCGACGATTCCAGGCGATACGCCAGATCCACGGCCGCACCTGGTGTCCCTCAAAGAGCGCTATCCCCGTGTACTCCGCCGATCGGGGACGACCACCGGTGACCGCGTGGAATCCCGACTGCGTACGGGAGACGCGCGCCGTAACCGCCAGACGGCGACCGAGGGCGCGACCAAACGTCTGCGCCGAGTGTCGCAGCGGTCGGTATCCCACCCGCTGCTGCCACCCTTCCGCCGCCAGTTCCACCGTTCCATCGGCACCGGAGGGGCGCACCACCACGGTTGAACCTAGCTGCGTAACGCCGTCGGCGCGAAACGGAGGAGCGTCGTATAACCACGAATCATCATCCCTGACCGAAAACGCTCCCCTCGCCGCCGACCACGTTACCGCAATGGAAGGCCAGCTCACCGAACACGCCGCCCCGGCAACATCCGTATCATCGTCGGTGATCCATACTATACCGGGGGCAACGCGGGCGCGGAGGAAGGAAAACGGAAGGGCGCCACCGAAACCGACTCCCGTCCAGCGACCGGGCTCAAGACGCCGGTCCAGACGGATCGCATCGCGGTCTGTGAGTGCCGCCCACTCAGTACCCCCGGCGGTGGGGTCCAGCAATCGGTGGTAGATCCCGCTCAAGGAAATCGGCCCCAGGCTCAGCGCCCCCACCTCGCAGCCCACCGTGTGGGTAAGGTCCTCCACCGGGGAGCCCAGGCGGCGGCGCTCCTCAATATAGCCACCGGCTACCGGAATCTCCTCATACAACAGAAGCGACCCCTCCGCGCGCCACAGCCAGCGGGTGCCGGCAACATCCGCCGTAACGCGCTGAAGCAACACCCCCTCATGGTTCGACTGGAGTAGAATCTCCCGCGAAATGAGCGCCTGGTCGAGCCCGGCATGCGTGGGTGATGACTGCGCCGCTACCGGCAGAGCGTTCAGAATACCGGTTAGCGACAGGCACGCCACCGCCCAGATTTTTCCTGCCTCCATATTTTGCACTACAGGGTTGTGAAGCGTCGTGATTGCCGACGATACTGAATCCCATGAAAAAGCGAAACGTTGCGTACCTATTCGTGATGGTCACCGTACTCCTGGTGGGAACAGTGACCCCGGCGATGGGCCAGTCCTTTGGCGGCGGGATCTCGGTGTTTGTACCGTGGGATGTGTTTGAAGGTGAAACGGGAAGCATCTCCTTTGAGTCCTCCCTGGAAACCTCCCTGGGACTGGGAGAGTATCTCAGTTTCCCCGTGGGGATTAGCTACAACCAGATTTACGGGCTCTCCCCGGATGGAACGATCGTAGATGGCTCCGGCGACGGCGACGAAGCGCTCTCCACCGGCGGCCCCTGGTTCTACGCGGACAGCCTGCTTCCCTATCTGCTGGCCAAAGTCCATATTCCCGCAGGGCCCGTCTATTTCGACGTGTACGGCGGCGGTGCCCTGAACTACAACTTCAGCCTACGCCCCTTTGAGCGGCAGATCGCCCGAGACCTGAAAGACGCCGGTGCGTTTGACGAGAATCTCGGCACCGTGGCAATTACCGATATCGATGTGGATAGTGGTATCGGCGCCGGGTGGATCGTGGGCGCGGGAACCGGCGTGCAGATGGGACAGATCCGCGTCGGTTTGGATGTGAGCTACCGCCACGTATACCACGACCTGAAGATCAGCGGGGAGTATCTACAAGCAGGCTCCAGCGATGTACACGAGTTCGATGCCGACGACTCCATCTCGCAGATGCGCGTGATCCTCCAGGGTCTGTCGATCGGCATCGGCGGCAGCTTCTCGATGTAGTTTAACGGAGGCCCGCCGCGCAACGATCGGCCTCGCGGCGGCGCCGCCGGGGGCCGGGATTGGGAGGCGGTCAGCGGCGGCGGGGGCCGGTAGCCGCAGGCGGTCAGCGGCGCCCCCAGGGGAGCGGGATTCGCAGGCGGTCAGCGCCGGCGGCGCCTGCGGGAGCGGTACGCGCCACACGCTCAGCGGCGGCGCCGCCGGGAGCGG
>JAWOCO010000164.1:0-17505 GCA_046483765.1 Alkalispirochaeta sp.
GCCGCTACTTCACCGCGGTGGCGGAGCTGGAACCGGAAGACCCGGTGGCCCAGCGCTATTTGAAGTACCTCGACGAACGTTAAAGAAATAGACCTCCCCCGCCGATACTCAATACGGGAAGTCTTATGTTCTGCGCACGGCCGGCGCGGCGTAGAGTCTCCCCTATTCTGATTATCGGCGCCCCACGCCCGACCTTAAGCGGTAATTCCGGAATTTTTCTGGTACGTACCACCGCGGGGAAGCAACTGGAGTGCCGCCGGGCACGGATGCCCGGATCACAACGTTCAGGGAGGATGAGATGATCATCAATCACAACATGAGTGCCATGTTTGCCCAACGACAACAGGGGCTTAACACCCGCAGTGTCCAGGGCAACATCGAGAAATTGAGCTCCGGCTTACGTATCAATCGTGCCGGCGACGACGCCAGTGGCCTCGCCGTCAGCGAGAAGATGCGTTCCCAGATTCGCGGTCTGAATCAGGCTTCGCGAAACGCCATGAATGGCGTGTCCTTCATTCAAACCACGGAAGGATACCTCCAGGAGAGCCAGGATATTCTCCAGCGGATGCGAGAACTGGCGGTGCAGTCCGCCAACGGTATCTACACCGCGGAGGACCGGATGCAAATCCAGGTTGAAGTGTCGCAGCTGGTGGATGAGATCGACCGCGTAGCATCACACGCCCAGTTCAACGGCATGAACATGCTCACCGGCCGTTTTGCACGGGAGGATGCAACTAACACCGTTACTGCCTCCATGTACTTTCAGATAGGAGCCAACATGGATCAGCGGGAACGCGTATACGTGGGAACGATGACCGCCCAGGCGCTGGGTGTCCGTGACCAACAGGAAATTATGTCGATTTCCACGCCGGATTCGGCAAACTCTTCGATCGGCGTTATCGACAGCGCCCTGAGAAACATCAACAAACAGCGCGCCGACCTCGGTGCCTACCAGAACCGTCTGGAGATGGCTCGCCAGGGTATCGATATCGCCGCCGAAAACATGCAGGCCGCGGAATCTCGAATTCGCGACGTGGATATGGCGGAAGAGATCGTCGATTACACCCGCAACCAGATCCTGGTGCAGTCCAGTAACGCGATGTTGGCCCAGGCCAACACCACAACGCAGTCTGTGTTGCAATTGTTGGGGTAGCGTAGTACTCTTTTTAGTAACCGAATTAGGTCTTTGACAACGTGATCCTGTTTGATAGGTGAGCAGGAAGAATCGGCACGGCTCAAGGAAGAGTCGTGCCGGCTCTTCGATGTGTGGGGAGAACGGTTCGAGGGAAGCGCGCACGTCTCTCTCGACCCCCCTCGCTGAGGAGATGACGGCAATGAGTGCCGTTAATTCCGTATCAAGGAGGATCACATGATCATTAATCACAACGCGAGCGCAGCGTTTGCCTCCCGAACGTTGTCCGACAGGACACAACAGGTTCAAGGTAACGTCGAGGCTCTGAGTTCCGGTCAGCGCATCAACAAAGCTGGTGATGACGCAAGCGGTCTGGCGGTAAGCGAAAAGCTTCGTAGTCAGATTCGCGGTCTTAATCAGGCCGAGCGGAACATTCAGAATGCGGTTTCGTTTATTCAGACGACTGAGGGTTACCTTCAGACCTCGCAGGATATTCTGCAGCGTCTTCGGGAACTTTCGGTGCAGTCGGCTAACGGTATCTACACCGCCGAGGATCGAATGCAGATCCAGGTTGAGGTATCACAGCTGGTAGACGAGATTAACCGTATCGCCTCACACGCGCAGTTCAACGGAATGAACGTTTTGACCGGTTCTTTTGCCGAGGACAGTGCGGTCGACATGACCATGCAGTTCCAGGTGGGAGCCAATATGGATCAGAACGAATCCGTGTACATCGGAACGATGACGGCTGAGGCGTTGGGTTTGCAGGATGCGCAGGGAGAGTCCGGGATGATCAGCATCTCAACCCCCGATGCAGCAAACTCGGCAATCGGCATGATCGACTCCGCACTGCGTCGCGTCTCGCAGCAACGGGCAGACTTGGGTGCGTATCAGAATCGTTTCGAGACCGCTCAGCAGGGCGTGGCAATTGCTTCGGAAAACCTTGCTGCTTCGGAATCGCAAATTCGCGACGTCAACATGGCGAGCGAGATTGTGGATTATACCCGCAATCAGATTTTGACGCAGTCCAACAACGCGATGCTGGCGCAGGCCAACACGCAAAGTCAGTCGGTGCTGCAGTTGCTCGGGTAATGCCCACAGGGTAAACCCACGAGGGTAAATCCGTTCTTTTATTGGTGGAAGGTTTCTGGACGTCATCTTTCACCCAGCCACAGGGGGGGGCCGCGCGCTCTCCCCTCCTGACTGGCTGTAGTACATGGAGGTACTGAAATGGCAATGGAAATTACTCAGATCCTCGACGGGTCATCTTCTTCGAGCCGTTCTGAGGTGTTCGCACTCCATAGTGATGCCACGCGTCGCCGCGTGGTGGAAACCCAGCAGGCAGATCAACAGCAGCGGCGCAAACTCACACGAGAAGAGATCCAACGCTACACCACCGAACTTCAGCAAGTCTCACAGGCGATGAATAAGCGCCTGAGCTTTAGCTTCAATGAAGATCTCCAGCTTATGGTAGTTAAAGTGATCGATCGTAACACCGATAAAGTGATCAAGGAACTACCGCCCACGGAGCTGCAACGAGTGCACATGCGCATTCGTGAGGCGATCGGCTTGCTCCTCGATGAGTCAGCCTAAATCAGCGTAGCAGCTCACACCGGGCACGGGAGGGGACGTGTCTGATATATCGATTCCGGGCATTTCCAACAACCGCGGGATGGACACCTCACAAATGGTGGAAGATCTCATGGAGGTTGAGCGTCGTCCCGTACGGCGACTGGAAAACCGGGTAGAGACATACGAAACTCAACAGGAAGTATGGCGCTCCATCGGGCGGGGTCTCAGCTCACTCCGCGATGCCGCCCGCTCAATGTACGGCTTCGAAAATCCGTTTCGTGAACGACTGGCCGAGACCAGTGATCCGAGTATCCTCACCGCCTCCGCCTCGCGACAGGCGGAGGAAGGTATTGAACAGTTCACCGTACTCCAGACCGCCGGGCGGGACCGGTTTGCCTCCCGCGCCCTGCCCCGCGACTACCAGGTTCCCCCGGGACGCTACGAGTTCACCGTGGGTGAAGATTCCCGCACCGTTCGCTTCAGCGGCGGATCACTGGAAGACTTTTCTGAGGAAATAAATCGCCGGTTGGAAAACACCGTGCGCACGTCAATTATTCCCGACACTCGTTCGACCCACGTCCTCGTAGTGGAGAGTATGCGGGAAGGACAGGAAGCGACGCTCTCCTTTGGGGAAAACACGCAAAGCCTCATGGAGGAGATCGGTGTCATGGAACCGGCCCGCCCCGACCAGAGCATATCCCTCTTGCAGGATGAAACGTTGCGATTGGAGCCGGGTCAGCAAGATTCTCGCCGATTGGATCGCGACTTTTCCATTGAGCCCGGCATGGTGCTGCGATTTGAAGCGCGCACCGAGGAGATCCCGCAAGAAGAATGGTCTCCCCCACCCGTTCCTCCGGGCCCGGATGTTCCGGAGGCCGGTTCGGTAACGCTGGAGGGAGTCACCATCCGCAATGAGGCGCTGGATCTCGATCTTCCACAACCGGAGACCCCGGAGGAACCGGAAGTAGTGGAGGACAACCGGGCGATGTCAATTCTGGGCCCTGGTGATCGCGCGGTGAACCTTCCGGAACTGCCGGAGAACGAGTCCTTTCAGACCGTGGAGATACCCGTGGCGGACCTGCTCTCTCGAACGTCGGGATTTGAGTTTCAGAACCGCAATACCAACCGAATTCTTGAAGTCCGCAACCTCCAGATTTTGGACCCCACGCAGCGCGGCGATGGCGCACCCCGCAACGTCCTTGAATCTGCCCGGGATGCCCGGATTGAGTTCAATGGCATCGAAATCACCCGAGACTCCAACGAGATCGATGATCTGATTCCCGGCGTGACCCTCAACCTGCGCCGTCCGTCGCCGGACCCGGTGGAGGTTGAAGTCCAACCGGACCGAGAAAGTGCCAAGGACGCGGTCATCCAAATGGTAGGTCGCTATAACCAGATGGTTCGTGATATCAATATCTATACGCGCAATGAACAGGGACTGATCGACCAGATCGAGTATTTTGAAGAGAGCGAACGGGAAACGATGCAGGAACGCCTGGGAATTTTCCAGGGAGATAGCAGTCTCAACCAGCTCCGCCAGCGTATGCAGACGATTATGATGAACGCCTACGATACCGGGCCGGAGGGTTCCTACGATCTTCTCGCGCAGATCGGCATCTCCACTAACGCTTCCGGTGCCGCCGGAAACGTCGACATGGGACGTCTTCGCGGCTATCTCGAAATCAATGAGGCCCAGCTTGATGAAGCGCTCGCCCGCGACTTTGCCGGGGTGGGTCGTCTGTTCGGCATGGACAGCGATGGGGATTTGACGGTAGACCGCGGTGTTGCGGTTGCCCTCGAGCAGTTTGTGAATCCCTACGTGCGCACCGGCGGCGTAGTTGCCGGACGAGAATCCAGTCTGGACACCCAGATCAGTCAGACGCAAGACCGAATCGGTCGCTATGACGATCGGCTGGAGAATTACGAGCAGCAGCTGCGCAACGATTTCGGCAGGATGGAGGGGATGATGGATCAGCTCGAGGACAGCTCGCAAGCTCTCGACCGGCTTCCCTCCGCCTCTCAGGACAACAGATAGAAGCGTTCCGCTGGTGACATGTGAGTGTGAAAGGGTAAAAACGTGGAAATACTGATCAACGATATGCCGATATCCTTTGAGCTGGAGGAAGAGGGCACCGCCGGGGAGGTGATGGACGGCCTCACCCAATGGCTCGTTTCCAACGGGCATACGATCAATGAGATACTCCTCGATGGGACATCCGTTGAGGAGATTCCTCAATGGCGCATCCAAAATATCGCGGCCATAACGCGACTTGAGATTCGTGCCGCCAGTATGCACCAGCTGGAAATCGATCAACTGGAAACGATCATTAACTACACCGACCTCCTCCGGCGGGTAGCGCAGGAGGGTACACTGCAACAGCTCTCCTCCGTACTGGATGAACTCCCGTACATTTCGCTGGCGATACAACGCCTGGTGCCCGACCTGGAGGGATTACTCGGCGAGTCCGCGGCGGCAGCGGCGGAAAGCTCCTTTTCGGAGGAATCCCGGGGGAGACTATCCAAACGCGCCGGCGAGGTTACCCAGGTACTGCGACAGCGACAGCAGGAATTGCTCGAACCGGAACATGAGCTTCGGGGCACGGTAACTGCGCTCCAGCAGATCCTCCCTTCCTTTGAGGAGATTCCCACCCAGCTTCAAAGCGGTCGCGAGCGCGAGGCGCTGGACATGGTGGTTCGATTCACCGAGCTCACCCGCCGCCTGCTACGTATTCTTCCGGTGGCATCGGCGGCGCGGCCGGAACTCTCGCAGATCCAGGTGGAAAGTTCATCCTTTGCCGAAGGCGTGCATGAACTGAACCAGCTGTTTCTGGAACTGGAAGACGCGTTTTCCAACAATGATATGATTCTCATCGGCGATGTCATGGAGTACGAGATGCTTCCGAAACTCTCAACTCTCACCGCAGCCATTATGACTACGCTGGACACGCCGGCATGACGGTAGCGGAAATCAAAGATCTGGAGCGGGTACCCCTGGCGATCGACTACCGACGCATCTACCGCGGCATCGCCGTAATCGCCGTCGGTGATAAGCCCCTGCCGGGGTGCAAGGTCGAATTCTCCCTCGAGATGTCACCCTGGGGTAGACACGAGGTATCGGTCCGTTTTCTGGAACCGGCGGACTACCCGATCGTACCTGCCATTCAGATCCTGAAGGAACACATCTCGAATCTGGACCGTAGCGGTGAGCTTCCGTAATCCGTCAGGTGTGTTCCGCCTCTGCGGGGTTTCGGAAACCGAAGAACTGGCACGGTCGATAGCGCCGACGCTGGTACCGGGGTCCGTTGTGTGCCTACAGGGAGAATTGGGAACGGGGAAAAGCGTTCTTTCGCGCGCGATCGCCGCCGCCCTGGGGGTGACCGACCGCATGCCCAGTCCCACCTATACCCTGGTGGAGGAGTACGTAGGCCGCCTGCCTGTGCTACACATCGATCTTTACCGGCTGAGCGACGAAGAGGAGTTTGAAATGCTGGGCATCATCGACGAGATGGAGCGTTCGGTCTCCCTGGTGGAGTGGGCCGATCGTGCCCCCGAACTTTCTTCCCGGGCGGATATCACCATCCGGCTCCAGATGGACCCCACCGATCCCGAGTGCCGTCAGTGTACCGTGGAGAGTGCTCTGTCGTGACGCGGCTGCTTGCGATCGATACCGCCGGGCCGATTCTTGGGGTGACTCTGCTCCAGGATGGCACGATCCTCCACACCACTGATGAAACGGGTCCACTCCGTCACGTGGAGCAGATAGTCCCCCGGATCGACAGCGCCCTCTCCCATCTCGGTTGGACCACGGGAGATCTCACAGGCGTGGCGGTTTCCGCGGGGCCCGGCAGTTTTACCGGCCTCCGGGTGGGAATGGCCGCCGCCAAAGCAATCGCCTTGACCCACAGCATTCCACTTATCTCGGTGGACACCCTCGAGGCCCTGGCCGCCACCGAGCAGTATCTGCGCGCCACCAAAGAGGCTCCCCACACCGATCTCATCGTGCCGGTTATGGACGCCAGAAAGAGCCGGTTCTATACCGCCTGCTTTTCACACACCGCGGAACTTACTCGTCTCACTGAAGATGCAGATGTGACCCGGGAAGAGCTTCTGCCGATCATTCAGCGCGCTCGTTCACCGGAGGCACCCCGATGGTGCGCACCGGGACCGATGGACCAGATGCTCCGAGAGGAAACGGGGTACGTGGCTGCCGTGGCCCAAGCGCTATCGGCAGCGCCGGGCACCGCGCTCAGGGGATATCGAAAGGTGCTGCAGGGTGCGGCCGATACAGAGTACCAGGGGCCCTCCTATCTGCGCCCCGGGGATATCGGCAAAGCGGCCTCTACACCACGCTTTAGACCGACCTATGATTCGGAGCGATCCGAGGACTGAGACTGATCCGAGCTGTTCGGCGGAGCCGCGGTCTCTTCCGGATGGGATCGCTCTGCCGGTGTCGATGCATCTGGCGGAAACAGGCCCGACAGCTCCGAGAGATCGGCGGCGGTGCCCATGGCGGCGGCGCGGTTTTCCTCCTGGATCTGATCAAAGACCTCGCGGCGGTGAACGGTGACGTTCTGCGGAGCCACGATTCCCAGTTTGACCTGATCCCCGCGGATCTCCACCACCGCCACCTCAATTTCATCGCCGATGACAATCCGTTCGTTAACCTTTCGAGAGAGAATCAGCACGACGCTACGCCCCCTCTCCGGAGGTGAGATAGTGCTTAGTCTCCCACCGTTGATCCAAGGATATCGCCTGCCGCGCCAGCCGGGCCCGGCGATTGATCAGCACGGGACCCTGCAGATTACAACTAATCTGCGACCGATCCGCCGGGATCGTGACGATCGCAAACACCAGTAGTTCCGCTCCGTCCTCAGAATCAACCGCCCGCAGGTCGTCCTCAGATACATCCAGAACGTATTCCTGGACCACGATATAGGGATTGATCAGAATAAACGCCAACTCCGGGTCCTCAAGACTCTGCAGCCAGTAGAATGGCGGTGTGGTTGAGTCCAGCAGGGCGTAATCGTGGTGCTCCTCAAACCCGAAGAGCCCTCGGGGGAAGTGGAGGATCTGCTGCTCCTGAATTGAGATGCGGCCGTAGGGTTTGCTGTCGATTTCGCGGGTTGCCATCGTCATTCGTTTGTTATCCTCATCTATACCTATCCGGTCAGATTATCTGAGAAAGTCCAGCAGTGTCGGCTGCATGATTCGGGCGGAGGCCCCTAGCGCAGCGCGGTGGGTACTCTCGAGTTCTCGAAGCTCCATCACCGCCTCCGCCAGATCGATGTCGGTTTGGCGGGAGTCCTGCGCAATTACTTCGGGAATTTCCATCTCCGTCCGTTCAAACGCGCCCTCCAGCCGGGAGTTGACCGCACCGATCCGCCCCAGCGTGGTGAGCATGTTGTCCAGCGACTGGTCCATTGCCTGGATTCCCCGTCCGCCGATCGCCTCCTGATCACCGGCGGCCAGCTGATCACGCAAGTTAATCAGCGCATCAAACACTGAGCCGCCGCTCCTGCGGGCGGAGGGGGCAATATTCTCCGGAGCCCGCCCGTCTCCGCCGCCGATCAAGCCCAGATCCTCCAGCACCGTCGAACCGGGCTCATCCTGCATCCACACCTGGTGCGGGGTGGTGCTTTCCACCACCATGCTGTTGTAGACGGGGTCCAGCCGAGCCCGCACCGGTGCGCCGGACTGGTTAATCTTCTGTATTACGGAAAAGGCGTTATCCCCTTCCCGGACCTGAATCTCAACTCCATCGATAGAGAACGATCCGTCCTGGTTCACCTGGAAGTCCCCGGCATCCGTGCGGGACTGAATTTGCTGGTTCTCCGCCCAGAACACCTGATTACCGACAAAGTTGGTCTCGATATAGGAGTTTTCACCAACCTCGGCGGACTGCGGATTGATCGTTCCGCGGTACTGCACCTCGGTCACCATTTCGCGCTCCCCACCGGCGCGCATGCCGCGGAGGGTTCGGAACGGCAGCTGCTGACTGCGGTCGCCGGCAAAGATCGTGGTACCGTCGCTTCCGCGGGCGTTGGCAATTTCCACCATCTGCTCAATGATCTGCTCCACCTCCACCGCCATATGCTCCAGGTCTTCCGAGGCGTAGGTACCGTGGGCGCCCTGCACGGCAAGTTCTCGCGCCCGCTGCAGGAGATCGGTGGCCTCCTGAACGTGCCCCTCGGCAATACGGTTCCGTTCCTGTACCGTCTGAATGTTATCGCTGAAGCGCTCCAGCCGCGCGGTGTAGGAACGGTAGCGGGTGGCATGCGATGCGGCCAAAGGATCGTCGCGCAGGTTGAGTATTCGCGACTGGGAGGCGATCTGGTTCTGCGTCTGCTCCATCATCTTCTGCCGTTCCCGCAGAAAGAACTGCATATTATCGTTCGGCATATTCGTGCTTATGCGATCCATCGCTTACCTCACACTCCCATTCGGTTGATTATCGTATCGAGCATTTGATCAATGTTAGAAATGAACCGGGCCGCCGCCTGGTAGCCGTGCTGAAACTTGATCATCTCCGCCAGTTCCTCGTCGATATTGACGCCACTAATCGACTGGCGCATATCACTGAGGTCTTTCAGGATACGCTCGGAGGTGCTCAGGGCCTGCTCGGATTCTTCACCCTTGAGTCCGATTCGGGCGGCGGTATCGGCAAAGTAGTCATCCAACGTATCGGCGCGCCCGATTCCCACGGCGGAATTTCGGATCGAGGCGATCTCCAGCGCGGCTCGGCCGTCCCCCGTTTCTCCCGGCTCTCCGGCTACCGAAAACGAACTGGCGATAGAGGCGGGCTCTCGTTGTATGGCGGGATTGACTTCCATCCAGCCGGAGGGATGCATCAGCGGCGCCACGGCAAAGTCCGCGCCCTGCCGCGTGGCGGTCTCACCGCGGAGCGCCAGCACCGCGTCCGGCTGATCCCACCGCAGCGCTCCCTCGGGACCACTCTCGGAGAGGATGCCGGCGTATCCGGTGAGAAACTGCCCGCTGTCCTCCAGGTGTCGCAGGACAAAATCCGGCTGGGAGCGATCGCGGGCGGTGGTTGCCTTAAACTCCAGCTGCCCTTCCCGGTTGAGGCGGGCGGTGACATCGGCACCGGAGTTGTTGATGCGCGCGATCACATCTTCCACGGTGTCGGCGGCGCGATAGGGTACCTCCAGGATACCGCCGTCGGCGATATCGCCTCCGGCGGGAAGGCTCATCGTGCCGGAGAGGCCGATCTGCCCCTGTAGATCAAGCGTATTGGTTCCGTTTACTCGGAAAAGGTAACTGGAGTCCACCTCCCCGTCCTCGTTTCGATCGTAATTACCCTGGGCGTTGAGGATCGCCGGATACTCGGTGAAGAAGTCCTCTCCGGTACGGCCGTTGATGCCGTATCCGTCGCGGTGAACCTCATTGACCAGGTCCATCACGTTGACCGCCATCGTATCCAGTTCCTGGATTTCGGTCCGAAGATCCTCATCACGGAGCTCCAACAACGCCCCCAGGTTTCCTCCTCGGAATTGGACGCGCTCGCCGTTATGCTCCCAGGTCACATCGCTGAACCCTTCGTTCTGCTGATTGGCTTCCACATCAAAGGGTCGGGCGATGCGCCCCTGCACGATATGGTATCCGGCGGTGTACACGCTGAACTCATCTGGATCGCGGTCGTCCACGGTAATGTCCATATGTTCCGCAAGCCGATCAACCAGCAGATCCCGGCGATCCATGAGGTCGTTGGGCTGGTCTCCGGCGGCCTTGACGTTGGTGATTTCCCGGTTCACATCGGCGATATCGCGAATCAGAGAGTTGGCCTGCTCCACGTTACCGCGAATCTCCTGCTCTACCATGTCGCGGATCCGATCCAGGTTTTTGAATCGCAGTTGAATCCCCTCTACCAGGGCTCCCCCCCGCTGGAGCACCGCTTCCCGCGAGGCGCGCTGTTCCGGATGGAGCGAGAGTTCCTGCCAGCCGTCCCAGAACCGGTCCATCAAGTTGCGCACCGAAGAGTCGCCGACCTCGTTGTAGACCTGCTCCATTTGCAGGATATAGCGGTCACGAGTCTCCCAGTAGCTCTGATCGCCGGAGGCGGTGATAATGCGGCCATCCAATAGTTCATCCCGAACTCGCTCGATGCGCGCCACCTCAACGCCCTGTCCCACTTGCCCGGCCCGTTCCGGCCGGTTCAGCTGTGGTCGGTACAGCGGAAGTGTCGCCTGGAGCTGTACCCGCTGGCGACTGTACCCTTCCGTGGAGGCGTTGGTCAGGTTGTGCCCAGTGGTCTGCAACGCCTGCTGGTGCGCAAGAATACCGCGCTTTCCGAGTTCGATTCCTGAAAATGTTGACTGCATAACCGCCTCGCTCCGCCCTGTTACTTACTGGGCGTGATCAAACATCGCCGCCGGGGCAGTACCAAACCGTCCCTGTCCGTCGCGGGAATACCCGCTGGACATGTGTTCCGGATACAGCTCCTGCAGCACGCCACGCGTAGTAGAAATCGTGGCGCGAATATAGGCATCCATGCCGGCGGTCCGGCTCTGTAACGCCAGAACGGACACCTTCAGGGCGCGATACGCGGAGGAGAGCTCACTGCGCAGCTCTTCCGGTAAGCGCGACAACACCCGCGCAAATGACTCTTCGCCCCCAAGGGTCGCCGCGATTTCGGAAAACTGCTCGTTCCGGCGTGCTTCTATCTCATTTATCGCCTCACTGACCTGTGTCATCACCGGCAACATCTGTTCCAGCTGGGCCCAATTTCGCTGCGCAACGACCTCCTGCAACGTTCCCTCGTACGAGGCGAGTTGCCCGATCAGTTCCGCCTGTTGATTGAGCAGATCGATGAATCTATGTATGGCGTGCGTATGTTCCACAACGTACCTCCGTTGAATGTATCGGCGCACTGGGCGCCGATGTTAATAACCGACAGCTCACCAAGACGGTTGACATTATATTTACTTTCCGCTATATAGAGATGTAAAGGAAGTCAACTGTGAGTATGAGAGAGTACGATGTTGTCATTATCGGTGCCGGAGCCGCCGGCCTCAGCGCGGCGCAGTACGCCGCCCGCGCAAATCTCCGAACCCTGATCATCGATCGGGCCGGCTCCGGAGGGCAATGCAATCTGATCAGTGAACTGGAAAACTATCCGGGATTTCCGGAGCTTATCACCGGCGAGGAGTTCACCGAGCGCTTCGAAGCTCAAGCTCGCCAGTTCGGCGCAGAGTTTGCAGTGGAAGAGGTGCTCTCCATCACTCCTGTGGATCAGCAGTACCATGTCACCACCGACGCAGGCGAGATCGCCGCAGCTACCGTCATACTTGCCACCGGTGCCTCTCACCGCCACCTGGGCGTCCCGGGGGAGGAAGCACTCTCCGGCCGGGGTGTCAGTTACTGCGCCACGTGCGATGGACCGATGTTTGCCGGAAAGCCGATGCTCGTGGTGGGCGGTGGTGACGCCGCCTGCGATGAGGCCACCTTCTTGAGTAAGCTCACCGATCGCGTGATCATGATCCACCGGCGGGATCGGTTTCGCGCCCAGGCGTCTCTGGCAGAACGCGTTCTGAACAATCCCAAGATCGACGTTCGGTTTAATACCGAGCTTCAGGAGATTCTTGGCGCGCCCAACGATTTCGGTATCGAGGCGGTGAGCGCAGTCCATCTCAAAGATAACGTCTCCGGGGCGATCACCACCGAGAAGGTGGCGGCGGTGTTCGTGTTTATCGGGTCGGATCCGCAAACCGAGCTGGTTCCGTTTGTTGATCGTGATGAGACCGGCTATGTGGTCACCACCGACCAGATGGAGTCCAGCAGTCCCGGGCTCTACGCCGTGGGAGATGTACGGGTGACTCCCTTTCGCCAACTGGTGGTGGCCGCCTCCGACGGTGCCATTGCCGCCCACGCCGCAACGCACCGCCTCGATACCCTCAGGGAAACAGCGGTGCCGGCGCCGGTAAACACAGCCTGAGGCTCCGTTGAGCACGGACCGGGGCCTGTGCTATCGTTCTCGGCAATGGATTCGGTGCAATACAGGTTCCGTCGCCGGCACTCGCAGCGTGTCATGCTGGCGGCCCTTCTCGCGGTGCTCAGTGTGGATATTCTCGCCGCTCAGAGCAGTATGGTGGAGAACCGTAGTTCCCCATCCTCCGCCCCCTCCACCGCACTGTTCTGGCAGATAGACAGCGATCTTGTCGGAACCCATTTGGACGCGCAGACACCGGAACTCTCGGCGCATATCGATCGCCTCATGGAGGAAATGACCGATGAGGAGCGCGTGGCACAGCTCCTGATGGTAAGTTGGGCCGATGAGGAGCCCACACCGGAGGTGATGCGCTGGATTCGGGAGCGCAACATCGGCGGCGTCAAAGTGTTCGGCTGGAACGGCGAGAACCTGGTAACTCTGGCGCGGGCAATCGACGAAATGCAGCAGGCCAGTCTCAATACGGACAACGGTATTCCCCTGTTTACCGCCACCGACCAGGAAGGCGGCTGGGTGCGCCACGTTAAGGACGGCACCTCCGTAACACCGGGTAACATGGCGATCGGGGCCGGAGGGCTTCCCTACGACGCGCTCATGACCGGCCGCTACATCGGTCTGGAGTTGCGTGCCCTGGGAATCAACATGAACTTTGCCCCCACCGTAGACGTCTACCGTAATCCCGAAGCCCACGTGATCGGTCCGCGGGCGTTCTCTTCCAACGCCCGGCAGACCGGGATGCTGGGTATCGCCTACTATCGAGGACTGGACGAGGCGGGAGTGATCGCCACCGCAAAGCACTTCCCCGGCCATGGAAATGCCGGCGGTGATAGTCACGGCATGTTACCAGTCATCGAAGACAGCTACGAGGAACTCTGGGAGGTGGACATGCTCCCTTTCCGGATGTTGATTCGTGATGGCGTGCCGGCCGTGCTCAGTGGTCATCTGAGTTTTCCTGAAATCACCGGGAACTTTGCCCCCGCCAGCATTTCACCGTATTTCAAGCAAAACGTTCTCCGGGACGAACTCAACTTTGAAGGGATCGTCATCACCGACGATCTGCACATGGGAGGTGCTCTGGAATACGGAGCTGCTCAGGGATGGTCGTTCGATGAGGTTGTGCTGCGGGCGGTGGAAGCCGGTAACGACATCGTCATGTTCTCCCAGACTCCGGGGTTCAATGGGTCTATCTGGAATACCCTGATCGATGCCTACCGCTCGGATAGCAGTTTCCGCCGGCGAGTGGATGAGTCGGTACGGCGCCTGCTACGGCTGAAACTCACCTACCTCCGCCCGGACTGGCGCGTGCCGCTACAGCCGGATGTGAGCGCCATTCGCTCGGTGATGCGCACCGATGAAGCGCAGGAGTTCTTTCTCGACCAGGCCGGCCGCAGCGTCACGGTTGTGGCGGATAACGGCCTCCCCCTCAATCCGGCGACCGCCGGGCGCGTGCTGCTCGTGGGAAATGACCCGGAGTTCCGCCGGCAGGGACGCACAGTCTTTCCCGACGCCGATGTGCTGCGATTTGAAAACCCCGCGTTTTACTCTTCCAGCCGGCTTGACCGACAGCGCTTTGCTGCGACGGCGCGGCGGTACGACACGGTGGTATTCCTCTTGAGCGATCCCGGCAGTCTTGAGATTCTGCAAGCCGGCGAAGACAGCGCCGACAAAATAACCGTCTACAGCATCCTAACTCCGATCTACTTCTCGGAGCTGCCGTGGGTCCAGCGGGCGATCGCCGCCTACGGATGGGGGAGGGAAAGCTATGAGAGTGGTTTCTCCGCACTCCTGGGACGGACTCCCGCCCCCGGTCAACTTCCGATTTCCGCTCCCGCCCACAGCGCTCCCTGACCGTTGCTATGGAGTGGAAACTGGTGGCCCGTGCCGGCGTTACCGCGCTGGAGCGATTTCTCAGCGACCATGAGCCGCAGGGGGTTGTGGTCAGCGAGAAAGTGCGCCAGGGATATCTGGACAAACGGCTCCGTTCCGGCGGCCGCTGTTACTACCTTCCCGGCGAGGCTGCGGTCTACCATGGCCCGGGGGGCTTCTTTTCGCCGATCGGCCTCGCATCTATTGAAGACGCGGCCCGCCAGGAGAAGCTCCGGACCCAGATGCAGCGGGCCGTGGGAACCTTTACCCGGCTGTATTCGATCATGGGAAGCCAGCCGGACGTACGTGCACTGGAACCGACCTTCAACATCGCCCCCCACTTCACCATCGACTACCACCTACTGGCGTTGGACTGGAACCGCTTTCCCCCGGAGGAGCGTCCTCCCGACCCCGACCTGCGCTACTTCACTCCGGAACCGGCGCAGTGGCGTCGCCTGCTTCCGCTGCAAACCGCCTACGAGGTGGAAGAGGTGTTGTTACCGGGCCGCCGCCCAAATCCGGCCGCCAGCCGGGCTACCCTCCTGAGCAGCCTCGAACACCAGCTCGTGCTGGTAGCGACCTACCGGGGAAGTGTAGTGGCCCGGGTAGCCACCAACGCCCGCGGATACCGCGGCGACCAGGTGGGGGGCGTATACACCGACCCTCAGTGGCGCAACCGCGGGGTGGCGCGCTGGCTCATGACCGTGCTCTTGGCGCGCCTCCGCCGGGAACAGCGAAACGCCTCGCTCTTCGTGAAACTCGACAACCAGCCCGCGCAAGAACTCTACCGATCCTTAGGATTCGTGTTTGAGTCTCCCTTCAGGATCAGTTACTATCGGTAGTTGTGAACATTCTTTTTATCTCCAGTGAATACCACCCCTTTGCCAAAGCCGGCGGTCTGGCCGACGCCGTGTCATCCCTGGCGCAGGCGTTGGCGGCACGAGACCACACCGTCTCCGTAGTTCTACCGCGGTACGGATCCATTGTCACCGACTCCATGACCTCATTGGATATACCCCTGGGAGTCCCCTTGGGGTACCGTGAGGAGTGGTGCGGAGTGTTTCACCAGGTCCACCAGGGAGTAAACCTCTACTTTCTGGAACACCAGGCGCTGTTTGGGGGACGGGACGGAGTCTACGGCCCGACTTCGGCCTCCGCGTATAACGACAACGCGCGGCGGTACGCCTTTCTCTCCCGGGGTGCACTGCAGCTGAGTCTGGCCCTCGCTCTGGAGCCGGAGGTTGTTCACGCCCACGACTGGCCCACTGCCCTGGTTCCGGCCTACATCAACCTCAGTTATCGCCCTGCCGGCCACTTTCTCGCCAGTCGCATCGTCTTCTCGATCCATAATTTCGGCTACCAGGGAATCTTTGCCGGAAGCGACGCCGGGGATGTCGGGTTTTCCGCATCACAGCTGTCTGCCAGTGGTCTCTTCCAGGGGAACGACATCAATTTTATCAGGTCCGCGGTACACCACAGCGATTGGCTGGTGGCAGTGAGTCCGCGATACGCCCTGGAGATTCAGCAACCGCGCTTCGGATTTGGCCTGCATCGCGATATTCAACGCCGCGCTCCCCGAGTCACCGGGATTCTCAACGGAATCGACGTGGCGGAATGGGACCCCACTTCAGACGACTATCTCCCCGCCACCTATAGCTCGGCAGATCCGGCGGGCAAGCGGGAGAACAAACGCCACCTCCAGGAGGAAATGGGACTCCCCGTAGACCCTGAGGTCCCCGTGGTGGGCATGGTGACCAGACTGGTGGACCAGAAGGGAATCGGACCGCTGTTTGACCCGGCCTCGGCGGCGATGGAGCGCATCTGCAAGAATCTTCCCGTCCAGGTAGCACTGCTTGGCAGTGGCGCGGCGTGGGTGGAAACCGAAATTCGGCGTCTATCCCGAAAATACGATAATCTGGCGGCCACGATCGGCTATAGCAACGGTCTGGCCCACCGCATTGAAGCGGGAAGTGATTTCTTTCTCATGCCCAGTACCTACGAACCGTGCGGCCTGAACCAGATGTACTCCATGCGCTACGGCACCCTGCCGATCGTGACCCGCACCGGAGGCTTGGCGGACACCGTCGACGCTGAAACCGGCTTTTTTATCGAAGAAAGCGAGGGCGGTGCGATCTTTACCGCCGTGGAGCACGCGGCGACACTGTTTCGGGATGCTCCCAAGGAGATTCAGCGCATGCGCAGTACCGCCATGGGGCGTGACTTCACCTGGGACCGCTCCGCGCGGGAATACGAAGCGCTCTACCAACGCGCGGCGGAGTGACCGGGACCGTTACGCCGCCGACCAGTCTCTCAGGAGCGAGCGATCTTACGGCGGAGGCGCTCGGCGCGATGCACCGTCTCATCATCGGTCGTGTCCGACCGTTCCTGCCACCGTTCTATCACCTCCAGGGCTGCAGAATAGTCTCGAAAGCGGTGCTCCAGCACCTTGGCCAGTTCCACCGCATCCCGACGGCTGCCCCGGACCTCCCAGAGCACCCGTCGGATCTCCCGTAGCTCGTCCCACTGCTCGAGCCGGCGCGCCACCACCGCCCGCAGCTCCCGGCTCTCACTCCACGCCCGCGGCGGACTGGAGACCATGCGTGCGGCGAAACCTCCCGCCCGCGCCGCTGCGGCAACGTGGCGACGGCGCTGCTCAGTTTCCGTCCGCACATCGTCCAGCAGGGCGGCGCACCGCGACAGTTCGCTCGCTCCGCCCCGGTGGAGCAGAAACTTTGCCAGCGCCACCCGGTCGTACTGCGCCACGCCACCCCGGGGAGAACCGACGAAAACTTCCGGCTCCGCGGCGTCGGCGGTGTGCCCGGCGCCACCAGGGGGGCGCCCCTCGTCGCCAGCGGACGAATCCGCGCCGCCGGGCGGGCACCCCGCGTCGAGAATGCTTTGGAGCGCACCGGCAAGCACCGCCAGATGCGCGACATCGTAGTAGTGGTGCGCCACGACCGGAGCGATCTCACCG
>JAWOCO010000220.1:0-3130 GCA_046483765.1 Alkalispirochaeta sp.
TGGTTTCCCGGTACCGGGAGGCGGACTCCCGTTTTACCCGGTGCTGAAAGACCTCCACCGGTGGCTGTCACGCAACACCATTATGTATACCGTGATCGGCGGGGTGGCGGTGGTCCGCAGCGGTTCATCCCGCACCACCGGTGATATCGACCTGCTGGTGCGGCAGGAAGAGTGGAATCGGCTCCAGGGAATCGCACTGGTTTCGGGGTTTCACGTAGGTCCCGACTGGGCGAAGCACCACGAATCCGGTACCCCTGTTGATCTGCTCTTCGCCGGTGATGATTGGGAGTTGCCGTTTCTCCTCCCCGACCCGGAGCACGTCCGTGAGTGGGACCCATCTGTGGGAGCGTGGTTCATGAAGCCCGCCACGCTCCTAGAGCTGAAAGCGGCGGTGTATCTATCCAAGAAAGCAGAATACGGGGAGGCCCCGGCGGCGCATGACCTTGCCGACGTGACCGCCCTTCTGTCGGCCAATCCCGGCCTCCAGGATGACGCATTGCTCAACACCCTGCACCCCTCCGTTCAGGAGTTGCTGAAAACCACGCGACAGGAAGTGGAGCACTACCGGCGGAAGCAGCCGAGAAGCCGTTCCGACGGGAGGAATTGATGCAGCAGTTCCTGATGGCATTTTACGTTATCTTCTTTGCGACGGGTTTTATGGGCGGTACCGCGCTGTGGGTTCTCAGCGTTCGTGTCCGGAGTCGGCTGGTGCGGCCGCTCTTGCTCTTTCAGCTGCTCTTCCTCGTGGCCATGGGGTTGATTATTGTGTACTTCGCCTGGTCGGCGCAGCCCGGGGGAATCTCGGCTACCGCAGAGATCGTCTTGTTGGGGGTGGTAAACTCGCTCAATGCTGCCGTCTGGGGTATTGTGATCGTCATTGCGCACCGAATCAGACAGCCCACTGGTGGTGGGAGCCCCGTCTCCGCCGCAGCGGAGATTTTGGCGGCTCTGGTAATCGTGAAGAGCCTGGCCAACGTGTTTGTCACCGCCGCCGCTCCCCCGGCGGTGGCGATCAATGCCTGGGACCTGGGTGGTCATCTGCTCTCGGCGCTGGCCATGGCGTCTTTCGGATTGGTGCTGCGGGGTCCCGTCACCCCGCATGAGCCCCCGGCGATCCGTTCACTCCTTTCCGCCTACGGTTTGCTGGCGATCGTCTTCGCCCCGATTGGACTCATCGAGGATGCGGTGGAGGCCGCGCGAATACCGTGGCTCACTACGATATCGCTGGATCACTTCTTCTACCTGGCGTGGAACATCGTGTCCATGGGCGCCGCGGTGCGCCTGCTGCGTCCCAGTGAGAGCGGGACGCCGGTGCTGGAGTCGGTTCCGGAAGAACGCGTGCGCTCACTGGGACTCTCCGCGCGGGAAGTGGAAATGGCGGTGATGATCGGCCGAGGCCTCACCAACAAAGAAATCGCCGAGGAACTCTACATTTCTCCGGCCACGGTACGAACTCACATCTATAACCTGTACCAAAAGGTAGGCGCCGGCAGCCGGATCGAGCTGATCAACATGCTGCGGAGTTAGGTGCGCTTTTAACGGCGCGGCGACTCGCGCCGGGAGTGGCGCCGACGCCCAGGCCGGTCCGCATCGCCGCGCCGGGCAAAAAAGCGCGGCGTGAACATCCCGGTTGTCTTGCGGTAGGCGTGCCACGCCTCGCCGAAGCGCACCGCCAACTCCCGCTCCTCCCGTCGGGCAAGCGCGACGTACTGGTATACGAGTACCGGCCACAAGATCAGAAGCGGAATCGTGGCCCACTGGCAGAGGGCACCGGTGGCAATGAGCATGAGGCCGGTGTACTGCGGGTGGCGCAGGTAGCGGTACACCCCCTCGTGGACCAGGCGGATCTCAGCTTCGTTTCTGCTCCAGGCGTCGCGGTAAATGCGCGCCCATCCGGCCACCACCAGGCCCCCGCCACCTATCAGAGCGGCCAGGTACAGATAATGGCCGGTCATTCCCAGTGTCCCGGAGAGCGTGTATCCCCACAGTACCCCGGCGGGCAGATACCGCCCGGAGATCCACAGCACCGCATACAGTGATAGCGGTATTCCGAACATTTCGAACGCGAAGGCCACGGCAAACGCCGCAAATACCCCCGCCGGTTTCCGCTGCACCCGTCGATAAAAGGGCACGAAGAGTAGAAACAACATAAACAGTACTGCCCACAGCGCGGCGGTTCCCCACAATCCATAGTACGACCACATTTCCTGACTCATTCCATGCCTCCGATCTGACATATAGGGTAGAGCCGCACCGGGAACAGCGATATAGAACACACGTCTGAATCGACCTACGACACAGTACGTAGGCGGTCTGCGGCAAAACACGACACCTGTCCGATATGAACCGTCTCCGGCCCAAGCTATCGTTTCCACATCCGAATGAAGGTGGAGGCGTAGATGAAAGAACGACGGATCATGCCGGTGATACTGATATGGGTCACGGTGCTGGCTGCGGCGAGTGAGCCGACGTCCCAGGAGCCGATTTCCCAGGAAGCGAAGACGCAATGGGTTCCGGTGGCACAGTACGACCTGCTGGCACTTGACGAGCAGACGGTTCACACCCCGACCGGCGGGCTGATCGCGCTGCATGACGAAGACACGTTCGTCGGCTTGTATGGGCGGCCGATCTTTACCCGGGATATCGAAACTGATGATCCCGACCGGTACCACTCAATTGAACTATTGTATGACCGGCGCCGGGGGCGGCACCACTGGGTGTCGCTCTTTTCCTCCCAGTCCGACGAGTCGGTGGCCGGCGGGTGGTCGACGTTCCAGGCCGCGTCGGTGTGGGGCTATGAAGTACTGCGACGGCCGCAGACCTCGATCGTTATTGGCGGCGGGCTCGCGGTGAGCGACTTCGGTATCGAACTCGACGACGGCAGCACGTGGCCGATCATTCCAGTTCCGTTCGTGCGGATGCACCACGCGTCGCCGGTTGTTGAGGCGTCCCTGGATTTCATCACCGGGCCTAACCTGAACGTCGTTCTGGCGCCGGAGCGGGACCTCCGACTCACCGCGGATATTCGGATCGATCAGTTTCGGGACATCCGGGACCTGATATTCGAGACGGCGGTGCACTACCGCTTTCTCGCCGCGGGCATCAAGAATGACACCTTTGGTTTCGTTCC
>JAWOCO010000293.1:0-16989 GCA_046483765.1 Alkalispirochaeta sp.
GGCGAGTACCGAGGCGAGCACCAGGGAGCTTCCGAGTCGGCCGCCGCCGCCACTATCGCTGCCGGCGCTACCCAAGACGACTAAGCACCTTCATCAGTCGCGACTCAGCGCCACTGGGGATCACCAGTTGCATGCCGCTGCTGCGCACCGCGTCGTGGGGAAGCGGAACGGTAAGCGCCCCCAGTCCGGCCAAGGACACCGGCGCATTGAGCCGGAGGACCGCTTCCCGAAAGGTACCGTCCGCCGCGGCGGTGGTGGGGCCGGCGGAGGGGGTCACCGGCATCGCCAGCACGTCGTAGGTGGCCAGGAGTCCGCGCAGGTACGCGCCTACTTCTTCCCGAGTGCGCTCTGCGGCGACGATCCGCTCACTACTCCAGCGGCGCCCCCGATCGATCAGGGACCATACCAGCGGATCATAGAGCTCCTGATAGCGGTCGAGCCACTCGCCGTGGACAGTGGCGGCATCGGAGGAGCCGATCACGTTGTACGCCTTCCAGGCGTCCGTACCAAGTATCTCCGGCGGCTCCACCGCTTCCAGAGCGATCCCCTCGGTTTCCCGGAGGAACGCCATCGCCTGATCCCACCGTTCCCGGACCTCCGCGTCCAGTGACACCTCCGGAGGGATGAGGGCAGCGACCCGCACGGGTCCCGTGGCGGGTTCGGTTCCGGCGAGTGCCTCCTGAGGCCCTGCGGCCTCCGACGGAGCGGCAGCCCCGCGAGAATCCTTCCGGGTGCCGGCCGCTGTACTTCCCGCAAGCTGCAGCATCACCGAAACATCCTCCGCCCCGGCAACGAACCAGCCCACCGTGTCCATCCGCGGTGACAGCGGAAACGTTCCCCACAGACGATGTTCCGCCCAGGGCAGGCGATACCCATAGATTCCGCAGAGTGCCGCCGGTACGCGGATCGAACCGCCGGTGTCGCTGCCCAGCGCCACCGGGACCACGCCGCCCGCTACCGCCCAGGCGGAACCGCTGGATGAGCCTCCGCTGATGCGACTCGGATCCAACGGATGGGGGCAGTCTCCGGTGACGCGGTTCCGACCGTCGATACCGTAGGCAAACTCGTTCATGGCGGTACGCCCCTGGAAGCTCGCCCCCTCCGCCCGCAGACGCGCCACCAGCCAGGCGTCGCGGTGCGCCGCCTTCACCGGGGGTCCACCGTCGGAACCGGCAACTCCCAGCACCGCCGATCCGCAGCGCGTCTCCTCGCCGGTGACGTCGAACAGGTCTTTCACCAGGATCGGAACACCGTGAAGCGGCGCCGTAATCCCGGTGGGGGGAGTCTCGTTTCGCCAGTGCAGGACCGCGCGCCGCCAGCGCTCGCTATCAAACCGGCGGGGCCGATCGCGCACATCCCGCAGCCACTGCTGCGGATCGCTCCGCCACAGGTCGCGCCAGGCTGAAATCGACATGCGGGTGATGCCGGGCTGCGAGCGTGAGGGGGCGCTATCCGCTGCTCCGTTGGCCGCCGGCGGGCCGTGAGTCGGGGATCCTCCGGCAGCTGCAGCGCGCGGATCTAATGTCGACGCCGGCTCCCCGCTGGAGGGAATCCCCAGCATTCGTTCCGCCCGGTGCAGACGTTCTCGCTCTTCTTCGGTGGGATAGTAGCGTTTCATCGGTGGTATCCTCCTTCTGCAGCCTCGCGGAGGGCCAACGCGTGATAGCGGGATTCATCGAAGGGAAAGTCCCAACACCCCCTCCGCACCACGTGACGTCCGCCGAACCCCTCTTTGAAGCGCAACAGTCCATGCATGGGATGCCCGTCCCGCCGGTCCGAGGGTATTCCGAACATATCATAGCGGCGAGCTCCCAGCCTCCGGGCAGCTTGCATCGCTTCCCACTGCAGGAGATACGCGGGCATCGCCGCCGGTCTCGTTCCGCTGGACGCACCGTACAGGTACAGGGCGTAATCTCCGCTCACGGCCAGGATCATTCCCGCCAGCGGTTCCCCCTCCCGCTCAGCCATGAGCAGCCGCACGTTATGGTCCTGCACCGGAGCGCCGGGTTGTACGGCGGACCATGGGAACTGCCGCGCCGCATCGAGAAAGCGGGAGAAGTGATACATTTCATGCACCGGTTTTCCGTGGCGCTCCATGGTTCGGGCGTAAAGGTGGTACCACTCCGCCAATTCTCGCGGCGATGCAGCCCGCACACGCACCCCGCGGCGCCGGGCGAGGCGAATGTTGTAGCGGGTTTTACTCTTCATGTGGGCCAGAATAGCCTCATCCCGGCGGCTTACATCCACCACCAGGGTGTCGGCGGGCTGCACGTCGGTGGGAGCCTTACGGAGACGGTGTTCCTCGGTGCCGAAGTTGAACTCCAGCTCCCGGGTGGCAACCGGCGGACGCCCCTCGTCGCGATCACTCCACGGGCTCCACCAGGGCAGATCGTAGCGCACAAAGACGCAATCCTCCGGAAGCCAGGGCCGCAGCCGCCGCGACAGCTGCTCCAGATACCGACCGGTTCGCAGTTCCTCCGGCGGCTCCGGTCCCCACGGTACGTAGGCGTACACGGCATCCCGCGCAACCCGGTATACCAGGACCAGCAGCGGCGGTGCCTCCGCCAGGAGGAAGGAGTACGGCGTGACTCGGTCACTTCGCTTCGCTACTCCCCACAGGGCGCTCTGCATGAGATTTCCCGTCCGCACGAGTCGATTAAGCGGTACCGGCACCACGTCAGCCATACCGGCAGTATCCCCGGATCGCCATTAATCCATCAAGGCGGTGGCGTACCGCCGACCGGGATTGACCCCAGCTTGCGGCGCGCCTATGCTCAGCTATGGTGAATGACCCCCGCGGAACGTATGACATCGGCATTGTAGGCGGTGGCCAGCTGGGTCTCATGCTGGTACAGGCCGCTATTCCCCTAGGCCTGCGGACACTGGTACTTGATCCCGATCCCCGCTGCCCTGCGGCCCAGGTGGCTCCGGTTATCACTCGCCCCCTCACAGACCCCGAAGGCCTTTCTGAACTGGTCTCCCGTTGTGCGGTGACTACTTTCGAGATCGAGCATACCGATCCGGTCCATCTGCGCGCACAGGAACAGCAGGGAGCCCACTTCGCGCCATCTCCACGGGTGTTGGAACTGGTGGCAGACAAGCTACGGCAGAAGGAGTTCTTCCGTGATGGGGGGCTCCCGGTTCCCGAGATACTGTCCATCGATACCTCAACGGTGCATTCCGGGGAAGAAGCGGTGATCCAAAAGACGCGTTTTGGCGGCTACGACGGCCGCGGCGTGGCCCGGATCGAACCGGGGGCGCCTTTTGTCTTGCAGGGCCCAACCTTCGTGGAACGGGCGGTAGCCATCGATCGTGAAATCGCGGTGATAGTTGCGCTCTCCCCAACAGGCACGCTTGCCACCTGGGACCCGGTTGATATGGTGTTCGATCCCAAGCTGAACTTGGTGTCCCACGTGGTCTCGCCGGCAGATCTCACTGCAGCTGAGCGCGAGCGAGCCATCGAGATCGCATCTGCCGCGGCGCGCCTACTCAAACCGCTGGGATTCTCCGGAATTCTCGCGGTGGAACTATTCATCGACGCCACTGGTACAGTACTGGTGAACGAGGTTGCTCCACGGCCGCACAATTCCGGCCACGGGACGCTTGAATCCAGCCGATGCAGCCAGTTTGAACAACACCTACGGTGCGTAACCGACCTCCCCTTGGGAGATACCTCCAGTCTCGCCGCCACGGCGATGGTCAATCTTTTGGGACCTGAGGGGGTTCAGGGGGAGTACCAGATTGCCGGCACCGCCGATGCCCTGCGCTTGAGCGATGTTCATCTGCATCTGTACGGCAAGCATCTGACCCGGCCCGGCCGCAAACTGGGCCATCTCACCGCCCGCGCCGAAACCGGAGCGGCGGCGTCCCGGATCGCCCGCCAGGCGGCCGCCGCTATTCACGTTCTGCCACAAGGAAAGGAGATACAGTGATGGTAGCAATTATCATGGGAAGCGACTCCGACTTAGCGGTCATGTCCGGCGCCGCCGAGACGCTCGATCAGCTCCAAGTCACCTACCGCATCGATATCGTCAGCGCCCATCGGACCCCGGAGCGCATGGTAGACTTTGCACACAACGCTGAAGCCGGTGGCTACCGTGCAATTATCGCCGGCGCCGGCGGAGCCGCGCATTTGCCGGGTATGGTGGCAAGCTTGACCCCGCTGCCGGTGATCGGTGTGCCGGTGAAGAGCCGCTACAACGACGGAATGGATAGCCTCTTGTCTATCTTGCAGATGCCTCGAGGAGTTCCCGTAGCCACCGTAGCGGTCAACAACTCCCCAAACGCCGCGCTCCTGGCGGTCCGCATCCTCGCCTTATCCGACCCGGCGCTGGCCGACCGCCACCGGCAGTTCATCGCCGACCAACGGGACCGCGTATTGCACGCGGCGGAGGAACTGGACCAGCGGGGCTGGCGCAACTACCTGGAGACCATTACCGATGCCTGATGCAATCGCGATCGGTCCGGCTGCCGTGCCCTCTCAAGCGCTTGCCGCGTTACTCGCGCTGGCGATTGGCGCGGTAGTCTTTCGCCTCATCCGCCGGAGTCAACCCGCGGCACAGGCGGAGTTGTCTGCGTTGGGAGATAAGATAGTTACCGCCCTTCTCCTTGGCTTTCTCACCTGGAAACTGACGCCGATCGTGTTCTGGTGGGATGCGATACTTGAAAACCCCGTCCGCCTGCTCCGCCTTCCCGGCGGGAGACCCGGTCTCGTGGCGGGGACGGCCGTAGTACTGGCCCTGACCGTGCCCCGCTTATGGACAGCGCGCCATCTGATTCGCCCGGTGCTTATCACCGTATTCTCCACGGCGGTGAGCTATGCGATCGTGGTTGCCGCTATCTCAGCGCTGGCGGCAACCACCGCGGCACCGCCCTCAACTGAAATCAATCGCGTAAACGGACCGGTGTTGCACCGGGAACGTGATTCGCTTCGCCCTGAGGAAGAATCGCTGGTCCCCGGCGACCGCCCGGCGATTATTACGTTTTGGGCAACGTGGTGCGGCCCCTGCCACGCCGAGATTCCCGTCAAACAGGAAGCATACCGAACCCATGGTGAGGAGGTGCGCTTTGTGGCCGTGAACATGACTCACACCGAATCCGGCACCGAAGAGGTAACATCCTACGCTGAAGAGAACGACTTGGAGTACCCGATTCTCTTCGACCGCACCGGTTCGATATCCGCCCTTTTCGGCGTCAGGGGAACGCCCACTACCCTCGTGCTCTCCGCCGACGGCGAAGTGATCGACCGCTGGATGGGCCCCTCCGACTTAGGCCGGATTAACCGCGCAGTGGCCGCTGCGACACCGATACCGTAGTCCCCAAGGCCAGCACCCGTCTCTGCCGCACACGGACACGCACACGCAGACGCACCTCCGCAAGAAGTGCCAAAACAAAAAAAGCGCCACACCGTAACCGGTGGGCGCCTTCAATTCCGATAGACAGAACCTTTTCTCAGCTCTTCTCTTCTTCGGAAGTCGATTTCTCCTCTGCAGCACTCGCTTCATCGGTAGCTGTCTCGGCTTCCGCATCCGCAGGAGCAGCAGGAGTGCCCGCTTCCTCCGGCGCAGCTTCGGCCGGAGCCGCAGTTGCAGCGGACTTAGCACTCTTCTTCGCGGCAGGCTTCTCGTCCGACGCCTTGCTCGCCTTGGGTGCGGCTTTCTTGCTGCTGCCCTTACCTGAACTCTTCTTAGCCGCAGGCTTTTCTTCTTCCGGCAGCAACTCCAGAATTACCATCTCCGCCGCATCACTGGCGCGGGGACCCAGTTTGAGCACGCGCGTATACCCACCGGGTCGTTCCTTGAAACGCGGTCCAATATCGGTGAACATCTTGGCCAGAACTGCGGAATCCTTAATGTCTTTGCCGATGATCCGTCGATTATGGACCGAATCTAGTTTTGCCCGTGTAATCATCTTCTCGGCGGTGCGGCGAACCGCCAGCGCTTTGGCCTTGGTGGTTCGTATCCGCTCGTGCCGAAAGAGCGATGTGAGCATATTGCGGGTCATCGCCTTCCGGTGAGCCGTTTTTCGGCCCAATCTGTTATAGCCGATCTTATGCTTCATTCTTCTCTTCCCTCTTCTTCAGGAACACCGGGTTGTCTTTCAGCCCGGAGTAATCGGTCATGCCCAACTGGAGATCCCACTCCTCGAGCTTCTCCTTGATCTCCTGCAGCGACTTCTTCCCAAAGTTCCGAGTCTTTGCGATCTCTTCTTCCGTTTTGGCAGTAAGATCACCCAGACTATTGATGTTCGCATTTTTCAAGCAATTGCTGGCGCGAACCGATAGTTCCAACTCCTCAACGGGAGTACCCAGTACCTCGCGAACCAGCTTCATCTCTTCATCTTCATCATCATCAGAGCCGACTTCATCTTCATTGAAGTTGATGAACACGTCGAAGTGGTCCTTTGCGATCTTGGCGGCCTCACCGACAGCATCCACGGGGGAAATCGTCCCATCGGTCCAGACTTCCAGTAACAGTTTATCGAAATCGTTCCGCTGTCCGACCCGCGTGTTCTCTACGTTGTACTTCACCCGGCGTACCGGTGAGTACATCGCGTCCAACGCGATCGTCCCAACCTCATCGATGTACTGCTCATTGAGTTCCGCCGGTACAAATCCGCGCCCCAGATCGATCTGCAGTTCCACGTCGATCCAGGCATCCTCCATGAGCGTCATAACCGGAAGATCCTGGTTGGTAACTTCCACGCCATCCACTGCGAAGTTTGCGCCGGTGACCGTCTGAGATCCCTTGAACTCCACGAAGATCACCTTCTGATCCGCAGACTCAGGAAGCCCCACCTGCAAGCGCCGGAGGCGATTCAACACGTCGGGAGTATCCTCCATGACGCCAGGAATTGCCTCGAACTCACTGGAGAGGAACCGCTGATTACCTTCAGCATCATACACCGTCATCCGGACTGCCGTAGGTGCGGCACCGGGGATTGAACTGAGCAGCACACGCCGCAACGAATTCCCGATTGTGTGACCGTATCCCCGTTCAAAAGGATAGGCGACAAACGTCCCGTGGTCAGGGCTGGATTCGCTCGGCTCAAAAGTGATGCCCTTAGGACGCTTAAAACCCTTCAAGAGAGCTTTTCGAGCCATACTAAACTCCTTTCCCGACTGAAATCAGACGCGTCGACTCTTACGAGGACGACACCCATTGTGCGGGATCGGCGTGATATCTTCGATAGAGCGCACGCGAATCCCGAGGTTGCCCAGGGCACGGATCGCGGATTCACGGCCGACGCCGGGACCCTTTACGTATACGTGAACCTCTTCCAAGCCATAGCCTTTCGCCTTCTGGCCGGCGGTTTCCGCGGTGGTCTGGGCGGCGTACGGTGTCGACTTCTTTGCACCACGAAATCCAAGAGATCCCGCGCTGCTCCATGAAACAACCGCACCATTCATATCGGAAATCGTCACAATCGTGTTATTAAAGGTGGCCTGGATAACCACGCGCCCTTCGTATAGTGACTTTTTCTCTTTCTTTTTCTTGCTGGTAGCTTTAGCCAAAGCTCAGTACCTCCCCTACTTCTTCTTACCGGCGACCGTTTTCCGCTTACCCTTGCGGGTACGGGCATTGGTCCGTGTTCGTTGTCCCCGGACGGGAAGTCCCTTACGGTGACGAAGCCCCCGGTATGACCCGATATCCATGAGACGCTTGATGTTCAGAGATACCTGAGTTCGGAGACGCCCTTCTACTGTGTATTCGTTCTCAAGGATCTGCCGGAGCTGGTTTACCTCTTCAGCGGAAAGATCGTTCATCCTCCGCTCGGTATCGATTCCAGCCTCTTTACAAATCGCAATCGCTGAGGACCGACCAATTCCGTAGATATAGGTCAGAGCCACATCGGCATGCTTGTTCGGAAGATCAATTCCTGCAATACGAGCCATCCATTACCCCTTCTGACGCTGCTTGTGCTTCGGATTCGAACAAACGACTCGCACGACACCTCGACGGCGAATCACTTTGCAGCTGGCACACATCGGTTTTACACTGGCGCGAACTTTCATACGACCATCCTTAACCTTTACAGACTTCGCCGGGACT
Organism: Alkalispirochaeta sp.; assembly: GCA_046483765.1. Taxonomy (GTDB): domain Bacteria; phylum Spirochaetota; class Spirochaetia; order DSM-27196; family Alkalispirochaetaceae; genus Alkalispirochaeta. Next base: position 8,052 of record JAWOCO010000293.1, read on the forward strand.
TCACACGTCCCCGCTTCGTCAGTCCGTCGTGATGATGCATCCGAAGATGCCCCTCGATCTGGGACATCAAGTCCAGATCAACACCGACCATGATCAACAGCGAGGTACCTCCCAGCAGGAACGCTACCTGCTGTGGAAAGTTAAATAACCGTTGTACCAGCGTCGGAATTACCGCGATGAACGCGAGAAACAACGCTCCCGGAAGAATAATGCGATTCAACACGCGGGTGAAATACTCTTCCATCTTCTCGCTTCTGATTCCCGGTATGGAACCACCGTTCTCACGAATATTCTTAGAAATCTCGATCGGGTTCAACGTGACTTGCGTATAGAAATACGCGAAGAACACGATCAACAACGTATAGATGATCAAATACGCGTTGCCGTCGGGCCGCATAAAAAACGCCACGCGCTGAAGCCAGCGTACCTCAGGTCCCAGCCCCTGCGCGATCTGCAGCGGAAACGTCAGAACGCTCGAAGCGAAGATCACCGGGATAACACCGGAAGGGTTGATCTTAAACGGAACGTAGGTGTTCTGGGCACCGTACATCCGTCTTCCCACGACTCGTTTGGCGTAGTGAATCGGTATCTTTCGCTGCCCCCGCTGCTCATACACGACCAGCGCGACAACCGCAACAAACATAGCCATGACCACGATCACGAAGACCGGGTTCAAGTCACCGGATTGAATCCGAGACCCTAACAGCCAGATCGCATTGGGAAGCTGAGCCACGATACCCGCAAAAATCAGCAACGAAATACCGTTTCCAATACCGCGCTGATTGATCTGCTCTCCCAGCCACATCAGAAAGACCGTTCCTGAGGTAACCGCGATCATGGAGACCACTGTGTATAGGCCGCGATTGATCGTGATTGCATCCGGAATACTGTCCGCGTAGACCGTCACGGCAAAGGACTGAATTATCGCCACCACCACCGTGCCATAACGCGTATAGCGCTGGATCTTTTTCCGGCCGCCATCTTCCTGAGAAATGCGCTTCAACGCCGGAAATACCAGCAGCAAGAGCTGCATGATAATCGACATCGAAATGTAGGGCATGATCCCCAGCATGAACACACTAAAACGAGAGAACGCTCCTCCCGCAAAAAAGTCCAGATAGTCGGTGACTGAGATACCGCCGCCCGCCTGCTGCGTGTCAAAGTACAGCTGCAGTGCGTTCAGATTGATTCCGGGGATCGGGATCGTCGCGCCTAAGCGAAACACACCCAGCGCGAACAGGGTGAACAACACCCGCTCCCGCAGATCCTTGATCCTGAAAATGTCAGCGATCGGATTCGAAGCCATTCGTTATTATCCTTCCGCAACGGGTGCGGTCACGGATCCACCGGCAGCTTCAATCTTCGCCTGAGCGCCGGCAGATACCCGCAACCCAGTCAAAGTAAGCGCCTTATCGATTTCACCCCGACCCAGAATTTTTACGTAAACCGCGTTGCGACTCACCAGACCGGCAGCTTTCAACGCGGCCAGATCCACCGTCGCACCAGCATCAAATGCTGAACTCAGCCGATCGAGGTTCACCGGCAGGTACTCAACCTTAAAGGGATAGTTAGAAAATCCCCGTCGGGCGATACGCCGATAGAGCGGCATCTGACCGCCCTCAAACCCCGGCCGGACACCGCCACCGGATCGAGCGTTCTGTCCCTTGTGCCCCTTACCGGACGTTTTTCCAGTACCGGACCCAGAGCCGCGACCAATTCGTTTTTTTTGCCGGATCGCTCCGGCGGGTACGCGCAAAATGCTCATTTCACTTCCTCAACACTTACGAGATGCGAAACCGTGTTTATCATCCCCTGAATCGAGTCGGTCAATTCCTTCTCGACTGAATGCCGAATTCTCCGCAGTCCCAAAGCCTCAACGGTGCGACGCTGATTCGGTTTGCGCCCCAGCGGGCTCCGTACGAGAGTAATGCGTACTTTCATCACTCACCCCCACATCTCTTTTAGGGTCTTTCCTCGTGCAGTGGCCACTTCGCGAGCGCGCATCAAACTCTCAAGTCCCTGAAATACAGCCTTCACCACATTCACCTGGTTCTGACTGCCCATAGACTTGCTAAGGACGTCGTTAATTCCGCCCACTTCGAGCACGGCTCGCACCGGACCTCCCGCGATAATACCCGTACCGGGTGCCGCGGGTTTCAAGAGTACGTTGGCACTCTTGAACCGTCCCTGGACGACATGCGGGATCGACTGTTTCTGACGCGGCACCTCGATCATGCTCTTTTTGGCGCGGTCCACACCTTTGCGAATCGCCTCGGAAACATCGTTCGCCTTGCCATAGCCATAACCGACGCGACCATTCCGATCGCCGACGACAACCAGAGCGGAGAAGGAGAACCGACGTCCACCCTTCACAACCTTGGAAACGCGATTAAGCTTGATGAGCTTCTCTTGAAGTTCTTTATCCATTCCCTGATCCACGAAAAGACCCCCTACAGCTTCACGCCGGCTTTACGGGCACCGTCGGCGGCCGCTTGCACGACGCCATGATACAGATACCCATTCCGGTCGAAAACCGCTTCGGTTACGTTCATATCGAGAAGCTGCTTCCCGATCGCCTCACCAATCCGAGCCGCGTCTTCAGCATTAGACTTCAATCCTTTCAGATCTCCGCTCACACTGGACGCTGCCGCCAAGGTCTTACCCTCTTGATCGTCGATCGCCTGCACATACAGGTTTCGATTCGACCGGAAGACACTCAGCCGCGGACGGCTGGGCGTACCATACACTTTCCCGCGAATCCGTGTCTTGCGACGTCGTCGACGTCGATTCTTTTCTATAACTCGCTTCATACGGCTCTACCTGCTCACTTAATTCCGGACTTTCCGACCTTGCGGCGGACGTACTCAGTCTCGTACTTGATGCCCTTACCTTTGTAAGGCTCCGGCGGCCGAATACCACGGATCTCGGATGCCACCTTGCCGACCAGCTGTTTGCTGATACCCCGAACCACCACCCGGTTCGGTCCATCGGTCTCAGCACTGACGCCCTCGGGCAACCGAAACTCAATCGGATTACTGAATCCCAGGTTCAACGTGAGATTCTGTCCACTCACCTCGGCCCGATATCCGACACCGTTGATCAGCAAGGCGCGGGAAAAACCCTCAGACACCCCCACCACCATATTGGCAATCAATTGCCGATACAGTCCGTGGAAGCCGCGCGCTTTGCGACTCTCCGAGGCTCTGTCTACGACGACCTCGCTCTCCTCCACCTGTACCTTCACCTCGGGACGCAGCGCTTCGGTCAACTCGCCCTTGGGTCCTTTGACCGTCACGCTTTGACCGGCAACGTCCACGCTCACCCCTTTGGGTATCGTGATCGGTAACCGTCCTACTCGAGACATCGATACACTCCTTACCAGATGGAGCAGATTAGCTCACCGCCAACCTGCTTCTCGGCAGCTTTTCGGCCGGTGGTCACGCCCGACGAGGTCGAGACAATGACCGTTCCGTAACCGTTTAACACCCGAGGTAACTTACGATAGCCCGAATAGACTCGACGACCTGGCGTCGAAATCTTCTGGATACCGTGAATTACCGGCTGCTGCCTGTCGTCGTACTTCAGAAAGACCCGAATAGTTTCGAAATCATCCTGGTTCATCTTCTTGAAGTTCTTGATGTAGCCTTCATTCTTCAGAATCTTTATGATCTCAAGTTTGAGCTTCGACGGAGTGATGTCGACCTTCTCAAACTTGGCCATACTCGCGTTCCGAATCTTGGTAAGCATATCCGCTACGGGATCAGAAACACTCATCTCTCACTCCTACCAGCTCGATTTGGTGACACCAGGGATCATTCCCTCGCTCGCCAATTTTCGAAAACACACACGGCACATCTCGAACTTCCGCATATAACCGCGGGGACGCCCGCAAACGCGACACCGATTAACCCGACGCGTGCTGTACTTCGGTTTCCGTTGCGCCTTAATAATCATGGACTTCTTAGCCATTGAGCCCCCTCTTTCCTACTTACGGAACGGCATTCTCAGACCGGTGAGAAGCGAACGCGCTTCCTGGTCGGTCCGGGCCGTGGTAACGATTACGATATTGAGACCGGTGATCCGGTCAATCTTGTCGTAGTCAATCTCCGGGAAGATAATGTGCTCGGTAACACCGAGTGAATAGTTCCCGTGACCGTCGAAACCGTTTGGATTGATACCGCGAAAGTCCTTAACGCGCGGAAGCGCGATGTCCACCAGACGCTCCAGGAACTCCCACATGCGATTCTGTCGCAACGTGACCTTGGCGCCAATTTCCATACCCTCGCGTAACTTAAAATTCGAGATCGATTTTCGAGCTCGGGTCCGCACGGCACGCTGCCCCCCAATGAGGGACAACTCGTTCTGCGCGCTTTCCAGAGCCTTCTTGTTATCAATCGCATCACCGACGCCCATGCTGAGGATGATCTTATCCACCACAGGCACCTCCATGACGCTTTGATAGCCGAACTCTTCCACCAGAGCCGGTTTTACCGACTCTCGATACAACTGCTTCATTGCCGGTATATACTCAGCCATCAGACCGTTTCCCCCGTCTTTCTGGAAAACCGGACCTTCTCGCCACCTTCTACACGGTAACCGAGACGTGCAGGCTTACCGTCTTTGCCGGCGTACATCACGTTTGAAATCGCGATGGGAGCCTCTTTCTCGATAATGCCTCCAGTGTCCTCTTGGCGCTGTTTCTTCTGCGCCTTCTTGACCATGTTGACACCCTCGACGAGCACCCGACCGTTGTTTTCATCGATGCGTAACACCCGACCGGTCTTACCCTTGTCTTTACCGGCAATCACCGTCACCGTGTCGTTCTTCTTCAGTTTTGTCTTCATAAGAACGCTCCTACAGTACCTCGGGAGCCAGCGAAACAATCTTCATATAGTCGGCGTCACGGAGTTCCCGTGCCACCGGACCAAAAATCCGCTTTCCCTTAGGATTGTGTGTCTTGTCGATAATCACACAGGCGTTGTCATCGAACCGAATGTAGGTTCCGTCATTACGACGAAACTCCTTCGTAGTTCTAACGATTACCGCTCGCTCGACAGTTCCCTTTTTCACCGGCGCGTTCGGGAGCGCGTCTTTCACAGCCACCACGATCACATCACCGACGGAAGCGTACTTACGTTTGCTTCCCCCAAGGATCTTGATGCACTGCACGCGCTTAGCGCCGCTGTTGTCAGCAACATTCAAATACGTCTGCATCTGAACCATAGCATCCTACCTCAGCGTGCGCGTTCGACGATCTCGAACAATCGCCATCGCTTATCTTTGCTAATCGGCCGTGACTCCACAACGCGCACCGTATCACCGACGTTCGCCTCGTTGTTTTCATCATGAGCCTTCAACTTCTTGGAAAAGCTGACATACTTCTTATACAGAGGATGCACCATGCGGCCGTCCACCTGGATAACGATCGTCTTTTCCATCTTGTCGCTCACTACCCGACCCTGGAAGACTTTCTTCCCGGCCGTCTTGATCGTCTCTGCCGCCATCAACCCTTCTCCTGTTCAACCGACGCAATCTCTGCATGGTTGTAGATCAGCGTGTTAAGCCGGGCAACCTGGCGTCGCAGCGTACGAACCTCGAGCGGATTGTCCACGTGGCCAACCACTTTGTTCATGCGCGCATCCAAATACTTCCGTCGAAGCTCCTCGCGCTTAGCCACCAGCTCTTCAAAGGTCAGGTCGCGAAAAGAATCTCTCATTGCTCCCCTCCCTTACGAACCACAAACTGCGTCTTGATCGGAAGCTTGCTTCCAGCCAACTTCATAGCCGACTCAGCCAACTCGCGACTTACACCGGCAAGCTCAAACATAACCACTCCGGGTTTTACGGCGGCCACCCAGTGCTCGGGGGAACCCTTACCTTTACCCATGCGCGTTTCCGCGGGCTTCTTGGTGTACGGAACATCCGGGAACACCCGAATCCACACCTTACCACCACGCTTGATCTTGCGGGTCATGGCGATACGAGCGGCCTCGATCTGACGATTCGTAATCCACTCACCTTCAGCGGCAACCAGCCCAAAATCTCCGAAAGCCACTGTGTTTCCACGAAACGCAGTACCTTTGAGATCCCGCTTCACGCGGCGCTGTCTCTTCCGAAAACGTACTCGCTTTGGACTTAGCATCTTTAGCTACTCCTCTCAGCGGGGCGCTCACGTCGCTTCTTCACCACGGCACCGGCGTCCGGCTTCGGCTCTTTACTGAGAACCTCACCATGAAACATCCAGACTTTCACGCCGATCGTGCCGAAGGTCGTCAGCGACTCAGCGAAACCGTAGTCGATGTCTGCGCGCAACGTGTGAAGGGGTACTCGGCCCGCCTTCTGCTGTTCCACGCGGGACATCTCGGCACCACCCAGACGACCGGCGATGCGAATCCGCACTCCCTGAATTCCGGCCTTCATCGCGTTGTTCACTGCCATCTTCAGAGTCCGCCGAAATGAACCCCGTGAGCGCAACTGTCGCGCGATATTGAGTGCCATGACCTGCGCATGCGTTTCCGGACGTTTGATCTCTTTGATCTTAATCTGGATCTTCTTGCCGGCAGCCTTTTGCAACCGTTGACCGATCTTCTCGATATTGGAGCCCTTGGTACCGATGATCACCCCAGGCCGCGACGTGTGAATCACCAAAGTGACACGCTGCGGATGACGAATAATCTCTACCTCGGCGATATCAGCACTTCGCGCCTCGGGAGCACTGTGCAGCACCTTTCGGAGCTTTAAGTCCTCATGCAGCGTATCCGCGTACTCCCGCGGATCGACATACCACTTGGAACGCCAAGATTTGTTGATACCAAGTCGCAGACCGTACGGATTAACTTTCTGTCCCACGTTACTCTCCCGACTTTTCGATGCGGTCAACCACCGCAGTGATGTGACTCATCCGCTTCAAAAGAAGATCCGCGCGGCCTCGACCGCGAACCCACAGTCGTTTCATCCGCGGCCCCTCATTTATGTACAGCTCGCTTACATACAACATGCCCTCATCCAGGCTTCGATTGTTGCTCAGTGCGTTTGCTGCCGCCGACTGAATCACCTTCTGCACCAGTCGCGCACCCTTATTAGGCAGGTTGTTTAAGATCGCAACTGCCTCAGGGTACGGCCGGCTTCGAACAATATCCGCCACCCGTCGTGCCTTGAAGGGAGATATGCGAACGTACTTTGCTACTGCTCTGTATCCCATAATTTCGCCTTCTACCGCCTGCCGGCTTTTCTATCCGATCCGGCGTGTCCACGGAACAGCCGCGTCGGAGAAAACTCACCGAGCTTATGCCCGACCAGGTTCTCTGTGACGTATACCGGCACCCACGATTTTCCGTTGTAGACGGAGATCGTTAGACCCACCATCTCAGGGATAATCGTAGACGTACGCGAATACGTTTTAATCATCTTCTTTTCGCCTGACTTGTTCATCTCGAGTACTCGCGTATAGAGGCTCTTTTCGATGAACGGCCCTTTCTTTATCGATCGCGACACAACAGACTCCTACTTCCGCTTCTTCACGATAAACTTGCCGGAAGATTTCCGCTTCTTGCGGGTCTTGTATCCCTTGGCGGGTGTGCCCCAGGGAGAGACGGGATGCCGTCCACCTGCGGTACTACCTTCACCACCACCGTGCGGATGATCTACCGGATTCATCGCTACACCACGAACCTGAGGACGTCGACCCAACCATCGCGCACGCCCCGCTTTACCAAGCGTCACGTTCATATGGTCTTCGTTGCCGACACTGCCCAACGTCGCCCGGCACTTCCTAAACACCATGCGCATTTCACCGGAGGGTAGACGGACAGTCACGTAATCGCCTTCAGAGGCAACGATTGTTGCCGCTGCGCCGGCGGAACGCGCCAACTGGCCACCACGCCCCAGCTGCAATTCGATTGCATGCACCGGAGAACCGACCGGAATATTTTCCAGCGGCAGACAGTTACCGACCTTCAGCTCCGCCTTAGGTCCGTTCTGCACCGTGTCACCCTTTTTCAAGCCTTTAGGCGCAAGGATGTACCGCTTCTCACCGTCCGCATAATGCAATAGTGCGATGTTCGCGCTGCGATTCGGGTCATACTCGATCGCAGCCACTTTGGCGGGAACGTCGTTTTTTTCACGAACGAAATCAACCGTCCGATACCGACGTTTTACCCGGCCACCTTTACGACGTACACTGATACGCCCATTACTGTCTCGACCTGCATGAGAAGCCTCGCCACGGGTTAAACCGCGCTCGGGGCTTTTCTTGTCTATCAGCTCGAAACTCAGTGTCGTCTTGAACCGCAAGCCGGGCGTAATCGGCTTATAGGTTTTGATCGCCATCTCTAATTACTCCTACGCACCTTCGAAGACGCTGATCCGCTCGCCCTCAGCCAGCTTCACGATCGCCTTTTTCCAGGTCGCCGTCTTTCCCGCAGCGTACCGCGTACGCTTTGGCTTCGATTTCACGCTTATAACGCGACACTCAACCGCGTGTACGTCGAAGAGCTTGCTCACCGCATCCTTGATCTGGATTTTGTTCGCGCGCGCATTCACTCGAAACGTATACACCCCGCGTTCCCGCATCTCATTACTCTTTTCCGTCAGAATCGGCTCAATAACAACCTGCTCCGGATTCATGATTCACTCCCCGTCGCTTGCTGTCCAAGTGAGGCCGCTGCAGACTCCATAACTACCACTTTCTGCGCGTAGAACAGATCATGAGCGCGTAGCCGATTCCAGCTCAAATACCGCAACCAGGGGATGTTTCGCGCCGAGCGTTTTAACATCGGATCATCATCCTTGGTTACCAGCACCACGCGCTTCGCATCGGTAAGCTGCTGCATAATTGCGGCCATATCCTTGGTCTTGCCACTCTCCACCGTGAAGTCTTCCACCACGATCAGATCCTCGGCGGCAACTTTCTGCGACAGAATGCTATTAATCGCCACCCG
>JAWOCO010000370.1:0-3606 GCA_046483765.1 Alkalispirochaeta sp.
GTGTAAGGCATTTCAGGGTTCGCGTCGAACAGCGTACCAATCACGTCTATTCGACCCCAATTTCAGATAGTAACTCGCCTACTCTCCTCCTCGTTGTCTGTGCATATGACTCGTTTAGGAGAACCTGCAGCTCTTCAACAGGCCGTTCTCCCCGTTGGATACGCTCGGTCAATTCCGCAAGCGTCCTACTATGCTCCTGCGCCGATTGTCGAATAAATCGGTCAGCAATTGCCCACATTGTATCACCTCGACGAATCTCGTACAGCCTCTGATCCGGAAGCTCCAGCTCATTGCCGGGAAAGATCCAGTCCGGATCCCGAGCATCGGGTGCCATCGATCCGATCGGAGCGTACCCGTTCTGTTCGGCAATGCGATTGACCATGCGGATGATGTCGCCCACCGTAATAACCAGCGGGCCATCCGTCGGGGCCTCATCGGCACCGGGATCATCGGACTCCTGCAGGGCCACCTGGGAGACATCCTCACCAGTATCCGTGCCGGAATCCGCTCCGGAATCCCGATCGGAATTAGTGGCATCACCGGTGTCGGTCTCGCCGGATGCGTTCGCCGGTGTGCCACCGTCGTCGTTCGCCGGTGTGCCACCGTCGTTATCATGCGCCCCGCCATTCTCATCGGCAGCGGATCCATCCTCCGCACCAGCCGCAGCCTCCTCGTCGGGGGGCGCGTCCTCTTCGGCGGATCCACCGTCACCAGCGGAGGAGGCGTTACCAACGGAGGCGGTATCGGGAGCGTCACTATCCGCTTCGAGGGCCATTTCACTATCGGAGCCCAGCCGCGCCAGATACCGTTCTCCCGTGTCATCGCGCCATAGGAGCAGCGTCACTACGCCGGCGATTAGCACTACCCCGATCACCACGAACGCCGGTCCCCGCCACCCCCGCGAGGAACTCCCGGAGGAGGACTGACCGCCACGGCCCTGCCCACCCGAGGCCGATCCTCCCGGGGCGGAAGAACCCGCCGCGCTCCCGGCGCCGGTGCGCTGCGGGGATGACGTAGCCGGCGCCGCTGGTGAGGCGTCCCTCTGAGTATCGGAGGGCGAAGGGGCCACCTTGGCGGCGGCAGCTGCCGCTTCCGTCGGAGCGGGCGCCGACTCATCCGCCGGTGGGGCGTCTGTGGCGGAAGCCGCGGAACTCGCTGCCGCTGCTGTGGTTGATTCCGGGGCGGGAGATTCTGCCGGTGTCTTGGCCGGTGCCGGCGCACGCGTCGTGGCCCGGCGTTGTTCCAAGAGTTCATCCAGAAACGCCAAGAGCCGGCGCTGCTCCGCACGATACGCCTCATCGGGATCGGCGGAATCCTGCAACACTGTATCGATGCGCTGCACGGCGGCAGTGTTCTCGCGAGCGAACTTGAGGGAGAATCCATGCTGCACCATGAAGCGTACGGAGTAGCCTTCACCGGTGGGATACACGTCCGCCCACACCGGCGCGGGACACGCGGCCAGCAGCTCAGCGGCACGGCGAACAAAGCGCTCCGGTGCGGCTTCCTCCTGCTCCAGCGTCTCCGTATTCCATCCGTGGAGCAGATTCATGAGCCGCCCAAAGGCATCGTCGCGACTGCGATCCGTTTCCGCCGGATCACGCCCGGCCGACTCCTCGGAAGGCAGCGCGTCGAATCCGCCGAACACCCGGTAGGGAACGCCCGGCACCAGCGGAACGCCCTCCAGCACCGTATCGGATATCGCCGGCCATTCACCGCGACCGGAAACGCGCAGCGTGGTAGCCGCCGGTTCTCCGGGAATCTCGGGAAGATCGAACTCACGTTTCACCGGAGCGCGCTTCACGGGAACTCCTGCCACGCGGAGCACCTCCAGCAGGTGGTCCAGGCGACGCGGCGCTTCCGATGCGCCGGCGTCTCGGGACACGATCACCGGCTGCGAGGATCCGTTCAAGAGGGTCTGGCGGAGGCGCCATTTGCCCCATCGCAGCAACTCCTCAGGATCTGCCGGTCCCGCCACCACCGTGAGCCATTCCGGATCAATCAGGCGGCGGGAAAGCGCCTCCACCGCCCCCGACTGCAGGGCCGTGGCGGTGAGTGTTCCCTGGGAGAAGCGGTACATCGACCGATCGGTTCCTACCAGAAATCCCGGTGGTCCGAACACGTGGGCCTCGTAGGCTCCGTCGGTATCGCGGACTACCGATGAGACGCGGTCCAGCAGGTACGCCTGGTGGCGATCACTCTGCTCAACGGTGTCGAGATCGTAGATACGACGGCTGTTCACGGTGAGATGCAGATTGCCGTCGGTGAGAAACTCCACGAAGGCTCCCTGCGGCAGCTCGCGATTCGAGGAGGAGATCGGCCGCTCCCGCACACGGTCCATGCCGGTCAGTGGGGAGAAGGCGTGGACCAGCTCAGGACTACCGGTGTACTCGGGCCGCCGGGGGCCTACGGCTCCCACCGTTTCCGCCTCCTGCAATGGGTTCCCAGTAATCCGATCGCTCAGTACCACCGTGCCGATATAGGGGCGAATCCGGTCCGGCAGATTCGACGATGTGCCGACCCGCAGAAACGGGCGTACCCGATGATCATCGGACCCTACGTAGATGACGTAGCACTCCCGATCGATCCGAAAGACGCGGCCCCCTGCTTTGTTACTCGTCGGTTCACTCACAACAATCTCCATCCAATTATAGCAACCAATTTGGACCACGTCATTTTCTAATCCGTAAGAATCCTTTGCAACACGTCGAATTCGGACTATTCTTGGAGGGAAATGGTGATTACACAACGACGGCAGAGTAAGATTATCCCCGTAGCCGGGGGTAAGGGCGGCGTAGGAAAAACGGAGATCACCGCTGGTCTCGGGCTACGCCTGGGGCAGTTGGGGTATCGCGTGGTCCTGATCGACCTCGATCTCGGGGGATCAAATCTCCACTCCACGCTGGCGATCAAGAACAAAAACCCCGGTCTGGGAAACTTCTTTTCCGACCGGACGCTTGCGTTTGAGTCGCTGGTAAACGCCACCCCCTATGAAAATGTATCCTTCGTCCCGGGGGATGTACTGGTGGCGGGAATGCCCAACCTCACCTTCGCTCAGAAAAAGAGTCTGCTCACCCACGTGGAGAATCTTGATGCAGACTACGTCCTCCTGGATCTCGGATCGGGGGCTTCAAACAATGTGGTGGACTTCTTTCTCGTATCAAACTCCGGGATCATGGTGACCTCGCCCCACGTGGGGTCGATCCTTAATGGCTACAGCTTTCTCAAGAACGCGGCCTACCGGTTCTTGCAGCGCGCCTTTGCCAAGGATAAGGCGATGTCCAATTACCTCCGGGCCCGGGTGCGCGAGCGCAAACCGGGGAAGCCGATGAAGATGAACGAGCTTCTGGAAGGTATGCGCGAGATCAACACGGAACAGGCGGACAAGGCGCGGCGCTTTGTGGATCTTTTGCAGCCGAGTTTGGTCCTGAATCTGGTGCGCAGCGCCGATGACCTGAATATCGCCGAGAGTCTCCGGGAACTGGTCTCCAAGAATGTCGATATCAACCTGCAGTCCCTGGGGGCGGTGATGTTTGAGGAACGCCTCTCCGCCACCTACCGCACCACCAAACCGCTGGTGGTGGCCGACCCGAAAAGCCTGTTTGCAAT
>JAWOCO010000396.1:0-15325 GCA_046483765.1 Alkalispirochaeta sp.
GAAGGTCATGCCAACAGCACCCGTTTTCAGAATGGCGAGCCCTCGCAAGAGGAGCAGGAAAACGAGCTTATCCCATTGTCTGAAGAACGTGCAGAGGTTGTACGGCAGGCGCTCATTGAACGCGGGATCGATGGAGAGCGGTTGCAGACGGTGGGGGTAGGTGCAGCGGATCCAGTTACCGCATTCACCAACCAGGACGCTCTCGACCGGAACCGCCGCATCGAGCTCTACGTCATCGAGTAGCCACCGTTCAGGAGCAATCGCACACAGCACACGGCACAAAGAAGGGGCCACCGTCGGATAGTTCCGACGGTGGCCCGCATTATATTCGTTTCTCGTTCCAATCTACGTGTCTCTACACGTCTGCCACGCTGTTACTCAGCCTTACGCGAGACCAGCTTTCCGCCGCGTGTAGATATCGTAGAAGACCGCAAACAGCAGTACCAGCGCCTTCACCACGTACTGCCAGTCGGAGCCGATGTTCATGAGTGACATTCCGTTGTTGATGACACCCATAACCAGACCACCCACAATGGCGCCGATCACGGTACCGATACCTCCGCTCATAGAGGCACCACCGATGAACACCGAGGCGATCGCATCCAGCTCAAACAGCTGCCCCGCCTGAGGCAGCGCCGAGTTCATGTATCCGGTGAAAACCACGCCCGCGAGCCCCGCGAGGCTTCCCATCACCACGAACACGAAGAATTCAACCAGTTCGGCGTTGATACCGGAGAGCTTGGCTGAGCGGGCGTTCCCCCCCACTGCGTACACGTAGCGACCAAAGACGGTGCGATTGGTAACAAACGTGAGCACCGTTATCACGATCGCGAGCACGATTCCCACGATCGGCAGCCCACGGAACTCCCCAAGCTTCCACGAAAGAATTACGATCAGCGCTACGATAAATACGTTCCGCAGAATGAAGGCGGATATGGGAGCGATCGTGAACCCTTTGCGCTGCTGGTTCTGTCGGGTGAGATAGGAGGACCCGATCGCGAGGACCGCTAACCCAGCGCCCACTATCCACGGGAGTAGATGTGTTTGTCCCACCATGAGGGCCGGGCTAGAAAAGAAGCCCGAAGTGATCCGCGCAAACCCGTCATCCCGGAGCGACACGGGACTCACGTCGGTGATTATGTACGTAAGACCGCGAAACAGAAGCATGCCCGACAACGTCACGATAAAAGAGGGCACGCGCATAAACGCAATCCAGTACCCCTGCCAGACACCGATCACCGCCCCCACGAGCATCGTGAACACTACGGTGGGCACCAGCCCCAGGCCGGTGTTGTATACCATTGCCGCGATCGCTCCGGTAAACGCCGCGATCGATCCCACCGAGAGGTCGATGTTCCCGATAATAATGACCAGTACCATTCCCGATGCCAGGATCAGGATGTAACTGTTCTGCATAAAGATGTTTGCTACGTTCCGCGCGGAGAAGTTAATCCCGTTGGTCATAACCGCAAACACGATGAAAATGAGGGTCAGCATGATAAACATCGAATAACTTCGAACGTTCTTCTTGAGCAGCTGACCAAGTGACATAGTTTGAGGAGTCTTATTCGAATTCGCCATTGGTTCTCTCCGACTGTTAGCTCAGGGCCATGTGCATGATGCCTTCTTGGGTGGCTTCGTCACGGTCGAGGCTACCCTTAATTTGGCCCCCGTTCATGACGTAGATCCTATCTGCCATACCGATCGCCTCGGGCAGTTCCGAACTGACCATGATAATACTCTTACCTTGTGCCGCCAGCTCGTTGAGAATCGTATAGATCTCATACTTGGCACCCACGTCGATACCCCGGGTCGGTTCATCGACGATAAAGATCTCCGGTTCCGCCAGCAGACTCCTGCTGAGGACAACCTTCTGCTGGTTGCCTCCGCTCAAATTCTGAACGAGCTGATCGATCGAGGGAGTCTTGATGTTCAGTGAGTGCCGATATCGCTCCGCCGCCTCAACCTCGGCGTTGGAATCGAGAATTCCCATGCGCGAAAGCTGTGGCAAACTGGAGTTGGTGATGTTGTTTTTCACCGTCTGAATCAGCACCAGTCCCAGCGCCTTGCGATCCTCAGAGACGTAACCGATTCCCTTTTTGATCGCATCATGCGGGGATGCGAGGGTGATCTTCTTTCCGTGTAGAAACGCCTCCCCGGAGGCGTTGGCTCCGTAGGATTTCCCAAAGATGCTCATCATCAGTTCGGTTCGTCCGGCACCCATGGGTCCACAAAACGCGAGAATCTCTCCCTTGCGCAGGTTGAAGGAGGCGTCATCCACTACCTTCTTGTCGTGGAACTCGGGATGGTAGACGTTCCAGTTCTTCACTTCGAAGACCACGTCTCCGATATTGGGCGTCTTTTCAGGATAGAGGGCGTTCATCTCCCGCCCGACCATATCCTTAATCAGCATGGACCGGGTGACCTCCTGCGTGCGGGCGTCGTAGGTGTTGATCGATTTACCGTCACGCATGACGGTAATCTCATCTGCTACCCGCAGCACCTCGTTGAGCTTATGCGAGATCATAATGCAGGTGAGTCCCTCGTTCTTGAGCTCTACGATCAGGTCCAGCAGTTCATCGCTCTCGTCATCGTTTAGGGAAGCGGTGGGCTCGTCCAGAATAAGGATCTCAGTGTTTTTAGAAAGTGCCCGGGCGATCTCGACGAGCTGTTGCTTACCGACGCCCATCTTGCTGACCACCGTCTCCGGTGGTTCTTTCAGGCCAACACGTTCCAAGTAACTGTGCGACTTCTGCAGCAAGTCACTCCAGTTGATCACACCCAGCCGCGTCTTGGCGTGCCCGAGAAACATGTTCTCATAGATCGAAAGATACGGGCTGAGTGCAAGTTCCTGGTGGATGATCGTTAAACCCACCTTTTCACTATCGCGCACGCTGCGAAAGTGGGTTTCCTGACCATGAACCAGGACGCTGCCGTCGTAACTCCCTACCGGATGCACACCACTGACAACGCCCATGAGCGTGGATTTTCCTGCGCCGTTTTCTCCGCAGATACCGTGAATCTCGCCTTTCTTTACGCGAAAGTTCACGTTATCCAGAGCGCGCACACCGGGAAAGTCCTTGGTGACGTTCTGTACTTCAAGAATTGTATCGTTGGTAGTACCAGTGCTTGTAGTCGTAGTCTTAGTCTTAGTCATTCTTTTATGTCCTGCTAAACGGGAAAACGAACTCGGTCCCGGGGGACCCGACGTACACGCATGCACGTTGCGTGGTGCGTGTCGCCGGGCCGGACCCGAGACCGAGATCTGAAGAGACGTCTCGACTTGACTTAGTCGAAGTCTTCGGCGGAGTAGTATCCGCTGCCAACCATGATCTCTTCCCAGTTGTCCTGAGTCACGTTAACCGGCTCAAGCAGGTAAGAGTTCACGACCTTCCTGCCCGTATCGTACGTCTCGGTGTCGAGGCGCGCACCGTCGATCTCCGGAGTACTTTCTCCGTTAATGAGTGCGTCGGCCAGTTCAACCGCACCGGCGGCCAGGTCACGGGTGTCTTTGAAGACCGTCATGTACTGCTCACCATCAGCGATCGACTGCACAGAGGAAAGCTGCGCGTCCTGTCCGGTAACAACCGGCAGCGTGTCAGCGCTGTCATACTTGGAATCCGAGGAGAGTGCCTCGATAATGGCCTGAGCCAGCGTGTCATTGGGAGCCAGAACCGCATCAAGGGTCACGTCGAGAGCGTCATTGCTCAGGAGGTTCTCCATGCGAGCCTTGGCAACTTCCGCACGCCAGTTCTCAGTGGCGATCCGAGTAAAGCCGGAGTCGTCGGAGGACATCGGAGCGGGACCGACTACTTCAAGCGCACCACGTTCAACATGAGGGGCCAGGATCGACATGGCACCGTCAAAGAAGAAGTTGGCGTTGTTGTCGGTGGGGGATCCGGCAAAGAGAGTGATGTACTTCGGATCGTCGCTGTCGACGTTCTGCAGGTCAAGTGCCTCTTCAATGGCCTGTCCCTGGAACTCACCAACCTTGAAGTTGTCAAAGGTGATGTAGTAGTCGTAGGCGTCGGAGCCGGTGATCAGGCGGTCGTACGCGATGACGATAATGCCTTCTTCAGCTGCCTCGGATACGACCGAGTTTACACCTTCGTTGATGTTACCAATGATCAGTACCTGGGCGCCCTTGGTGATGAAGTTCTGGATCTGCTCATTCTGCAGGCCCTGGTCGGCGTCGCCATAGGTAACCTCAGCGGTATACCCCAACTCCTCGGCACCTTCAAGCAGGGCGGCACCATCACGCTGCCAGCGCTCTACGTGAGTCTCCGGCATGGCGATACCAATATCGAGCATACCTTCGCCTTGCCCTGAGGCAAACACCATTCCCGTTGCCATCATGACCACGAGAGCTGTAAGAATAATTCGTTTCATAAACACTCCTTTGTGTTTTGGGATTTAATTGATTGTGGCCCGATCTGATCGCGGTGAATACAGGAAAAATCTTTTCCGTTCTGCACAGGCTTCATCACGGCCCCCGATCCGTGTATGAATTAGCACAGATATCACATCAATTCTGTGCTGTATCCTCGTCCCGGGTGATCGTGCGATACACGTCCTCCGCGCTGTGAAATCCGTCACGAATGATCGTCTCTTCCATATTCCAGCTGAAGACCGCT
Source organism: Alkalispirochaeta sp. (assembly GCA_046483765.1). Taxonomy (GTDB): domain Bacteria; phylum Spirochaetota; class Spirochaetia; order DSM-27196; family Alkalispirochaetaceae; genus Alkalispirochaeta. Next base: position 4,635 of record JAWOCO010000396.1, read on the forward strand.
TGCGGCTCTTCTACATAGAAGGGGATCTCGGCGTCGCTGTCGTTACTGGTATACCGATCCGGCTCCGGAGCGTTACCTTCGGCGATTGCCACCGCGATTTCCACCGCGCGCGTAGCCAACCGGTGAATCGGCTTGTACACGGTCATAAGCTGCAGACCCTCGACCACCCGCTGCGTGGACAGGAGATCGGCGTCCTGGCCGACTACCGCCACCTCTCCCGCCATTCTGCGCTCTGAGAGCAGCTGAATCGCAGCATTAGCGATCTGATCGTTGGCGGCGGAGATCGCATCGATATCGGTGGTTCGCTCCAGCACCTCACCAATGCGCTCCCGCGCCTCATCGGAACTCCACGCCTCCAGCCAGATCTCCTCCACGATCTCCACATCACCCCGCTCCACGTAGGGTTCGAGAACCTCGGAGAGACCGGCGTTCACCCGGTAGCTGTTGTTGTCCCGGATGGAGCCGTTCACGATGAGATAGCGTCCCTCCGGCACCGCTTCCACCAGCGCCTCGCCAAAGAGTCGTCCCACCTTTTCATTGTCAAACGAGATGAACGCCCGCACCGGTACACCCTGAATCAGACGATCATAGGAGATTACCGGTATATCTCGATCATTGGCGGCGCGCACCACCCCGGCAAGCATATCGGTATCGTGCGGCAGCACCACCAGCACATCGATGTCCTGAGTCAGGAGGTAGCGGATCTGTTCGATCTGTGCCTGGGTCCCACCGGCGGACATTTGCAGGAGCACTTCGGCTCCCAATTCAGAGGCGGCGCTATTAAACACCTTAATATCTTTGTTCCACCGCTCAATAATGAACGTATCGGTGGCCACGGAAAAACCGATACGGATGGGCTGCTCATCACCGGCCATGCCGGAAGATTCCGCCGCGTCATCCCGTCCACCGGAACAGGAAGCCATGAGGCCCAAGAGAATTGCCACGACAACCACAGCCAACCCGCGTCTATTCATCCGCCGCTGTACTCCGCACAAGGTCGCTGGGGCTGATTCCCTTGAACTTCTTGAAGATTCGGCTGAAATAGTTGGGATCGTGGTATCCCACCGCATAGGCGATCTCCTTCACCGAGTGGTTTCGTTCCTTCAGCATCCGTTGGGCCGTCTCTAAGCGAATCGAGTTTAGATAGTCGTTGAAACTCGTGCCTACGTGCTCCGAAAATGCCCGGCTCAGATATCCCGGGGAGATGTCACAGTACTCTGCCACCGAAGCCAAGCTCACCGGTTGGGCAAAGTGCTCATCAATATACGCGACGGCCCGGTGGAGCGCCTCCGGCCATCCCGTTCCTACACGTCGGTTCTGCTCTTCCACGACCCGCCGCAACACCCGCTGCGCCCAGGCGTCAACCGCCTGTCTCGTTTCAAACCCCGCAACATCCGCTGCCGGGTCCGCGATGCTCAGCGAGAGGGCCCCGTCCCCGACGCGCTCGTCAAACTCCCACAGCAGCCGGTCAAAAACCAGCGCGATCCGATTCTTTGCCACCGAGAAGCTCCAGGTGGCAAAGATCTCCGCAGATAACGGCTCATATTGGGTCACTGCATCCTCCGCTGCGCGGGCTCGCGCTACCGCCCGTTGCAGGACGCGGCCTAACTCCCGCACCTGGATTACCTGCCGGCGGGAACCCTCTACGGCGGGTAGCGCCTCCAGCGCCTCATCACACGACCGGTACAGCTCGTCGTACTTCCGACGGCTCCCCACCCCGATCGCCGTAGATTCTCCCGGTCCCACCAAGGTGTCGATGATACCACGGATATAGCGCTCCAGCGTGTCCGGCGCCACCGATTCCGCCACGTAGATCAGCAGCCGGTGCATGTACTCACTCCAGAGGCACCGATAGCGCCGCTCGATTTTGTCAACCACCGTGGCGTAGAGATCTCGCCGCGGCAGCTCCAGCGCAACCACCACGCCGTAGTCGGAGTTCAGTTCAAAGAGACGGCGATAGCGGGCCCAGGTTGAGTCGTCCAGCGGCTTCCACGTGAGCAGCAGCATGAAGTTTTCCACCTCCCGGGAGAGCGCCGCCGCCCCGTGCTGTACCTCCTCGAGGCGCTGGTTGAGCCGCGAGTGTTCCACATCCAGATGATCCTTGGCGCGAAAGAGCGTCTCCATGAAGCGCTTTCGTGAGACCGGCTTCACCAGATAGGCGAACACCCGCAGGGGAATCGCCCGTTGCGCCAGGTCAAAGCGCTCGTAGGCGGTGGAAAGAATGTAGAGGGTATCGGGAAACTCATGCTGCAACTCTCGGATCGTATCGATTCCGTCCATGCCGGGCATAGCGATATCCATGAGAACTACGTCAGGCCGATGCTTCTGGGCCACGGCCAATGCCTCGCCCCCGGAGCGGGCGGTACCGCAGACTTCAAAATCATCCAACCCCGATTCGATCAGGTAGGAGTAACTATCGAGAACCGGCTCTTCATCATCAACGATCAGAACGGAATAGACGGCGTCACCTCCGTGTTAATTCGAATAGTGATCTCAGTTCCCCCGCCGGCGGCGCTGTTGATGGAGATCACGTCCTCCTGGTCAGGAAAGATGAAATACAGCCGGTGAATCACGTTCTCCAGCCCCATCACCTTGGAATCCTGGTCCACATCCCGGCTGTGCCGTTGCAGCAGCCGCTGAGAGGTTTCCGGATCGATGCCGACGCCGTTGTCGCGGACCGTGAGATACACCACCGCCTCCTCTTTCCAGATGCGAATTTCGATCTTACCTGCCCGGTCGATCCCCTTAAACGCATGAATCACTGAGTTCTCCACCAGGGGCTGCAACATCAACGCCGGAACCGTAAAGGTGTCCAACAGCTCCTCGGGGACGTCCATCGAAAAATCCAGAGACCGCGGAAAGCGTATGCGCAGAATGTATACGTACGCTTCGAGACCTTCGATCTCCCGCCGAAGAGGCACCAGGAGATTGCGCTCCCGCATATTGTACCGGAAGAACTGCGCCAGATGTTCCATGAAATCGGCGGTTTTCTCCGCATCCTCGGTTATCGCCAGTTGCACACCGGTATTGAGGGTATTGAACAGGAAGTGCGGGTTCATCTGCGCCTGCATCGTGTACAGTTCCATGCGCTTCAGCAGCTGTTCCATCTTCAGGTTGCGCACCCGCTCCTGCATATACTCCTGTTCTATCTGTTGTTGGCGGTTGAGCTCACCGATGTACTGGCGAATATCATGCTTCATCGTGTTAAACGCTGAGATCACCGCTTCCACCTCATGTACGGTATTGACCTCGATGTCCTCGACATCGAAGTTTCCACCGGAGATCTCCCCGGCCATGGCGGCCAGTTGATTCATCGGATCGGTGACACGGTTAATGGAAATCAGGATCCACAGGGTGGAACCGAGGAACGCCAGAATAATCACCGACAGATTCCAGAACAGCAGCTCCCGGGACGTCTCGATGATCTCCTCGTAACGCGCCAGTTCTCCCCGGAGCCCGGCGAGGCTGAATTGGTCAATCCGCTCGACGATGTGATCGTTGAGGCGCACCATTTCATCGTAGAGTTCGGTGTACTCCTCGATCGCGCGGGCGCGTTTGAGGTCGATCGCTTGTTGGATGAGATCAAGATACGACTGCAGCAGTGAGTAGATCTCGCGCTCCGCCAGAGCTACCGGGTCTGAAGTGAGTTCCAGTTCCTCCGGGACCATGGAGCGTAGCACCTGCTCCTCCACCAGTAACCGTGAGAGTGCTTGGGAGGATCGGCTGGAAAGGTAATTGAGCAGCGGCGTGCGAATCGCAATCACCTCCTGCTGCAGTTCCTGGAAGTCGCGCTCGACCTGAAACTGGTCATTCACGATCTGCTGCATGCGTACCGTGGCAAACAGGATATAGATCATGGAGGCGATCACCATCGCTAGACCGACCACCGCGGAATAGATCAATTGTCCCCGGAGCGAGTTGCGCAGGCGCATTACGAGTTACTCCGTATGACCTCAACGCCGGTATCAACGTAGCCGGGGGCGTTGCCCGTCTCTATCAGTTCCGAGAGCACGCGCACCGCCTCGATCCCTATGCGCTGCGGATTTACCGCTACGGTGGCGTCCAGCACTCCCCGTTCGAGATGGTCGATGATCGCATCGGTCACCCCAAATCCGATCACCTGCACCTCCCCCACGAGATTCAAGTCGATAATGACCTGCAACGCCGCCAGGGTGTCGTCGGTATCGGTAAATACCAAGGAGGTAATCGGCGGGTCGGAGCGTACCAGTTGGTAGGTGAGCGCCTCGGCGTCCAGCGGATTCAGCCCCGTCTGGCGGCGCATTATAGGAGATGAAAGCCGATCCCCCATCACCGTGGTGATACCAAGTTCGATAAGCTCCTTTTCCGCCGCCACCGCCGGGGACTTATCGCTGTACACCACGAGAATCCGCCCGGAGCGGGAAGTCTCCCGTAATTGGGCACCGATACGACGTCCCATTTCAAAGTTGTTGGTGCCTACAAACGTCCAGGGCCAGTCATCGGCCACGTCCTGTTCCACCAAAGTCACTGGAATTCCTCGCTGGTCGAACTCGTTCAGGCGCTCCAGGATTTCGTCATTTTTCAGGAACGGGTAAATGATCGCCCCGTCGATTCCGGAGTACTGGGCCAAGTCAAACTCGTGCGAATCCGTGCCGATAGGATGAAAGCTCACGGCCACATCGTAGCGTCCGGCGGCGGAGGCTACTCCGGTGCGGATCTGCTGAAAGTATAGCGTCTCCTGCTCCGGCAAAAAGACGGCAATATGCTTACTCCGATCTGACGCCGTACCCCCGGCATCGGCCACCGCCAGTGACAATGAGACCATCGTCCGGATCGACTGAGTCAAGGCCAGCGCAAACAGAATGACCGCGGCTACCAGCAGTACCCGAAGGGAGTGTCTCATGGGGTCACCGGCGCGCGGGCACGACGAAGCCCGGCAAACTGGGACAGCAGCATTCCCGCCAGTAGGAGCGCACATCCTACCAGCGCCCGGGAGGAGAGAATCTCGCCCAAGATCAACCACCCTCCGATTGCGGCAAAGGTGCCCTCCAGGCTGAGAATGATCGCGGCGTGGCTCGGTGCGGCTTTCCGTTGCGCAATCACCTGCAAGGTATACGCGATCGAAATCGACCCCAGCCCACCGTAGATAATCGCCGTTGATGCGCCGCGGAACGCTGCGATGGAAACTGGCTCAAAGCTCAGACCGATCACCAGACTGGCAGCGCCCACCACCACGTACTGCACCAACGAGAGCCACAACGCCGAGTTTCTGCGAGACATATAATCGATCAGTTGCACATGCAGCGCAAAGAAAAAGGCACTGCCCATAACGAACACATCGCCGGGATTGATCGCCAGGCCCTGCTGCACGCTGAGCAGGTACAGTCCGACCACCGCCAGGCCCACTGCGACCCACCGCTCCGGCCCTAACCGTTGCCGTCGGCCCAGGCCGATAATCGGCACCAGCACCACATACAGTCCCGTGATAAATCCGGCGTTGCCGGCGCTGGTATAGACTAGGCCGATCTGCTGCAGACTGGCGGCGGCAAACAGCGCCAGCCCGGCGAGGACGGCGCTCCGCGACAACCCGCCCCAGTGCGCCCGTGGCATCGGTGACCGCCACAGGGCAAGCGGAATCAATGCACCGGCCCCCAGGAGAAACCGCACGCCGTTATAGGTAAACGGACCGATGTGCTCCATGCCTACCCGCTGCGCCACAAAAGCAAGCCCCCAAATGAGGGCGGTGATCATGAGTAGCGTATCATTGAGAACGGACTTGGACTGCACGGCGTTCAGGTAGATTGTTTCTTGAGCTCTCGGGCGCGCTCAATCTTCTGCATTTTGCGATAGTACTTCGCCTGCTTCTCGATTTCCATCTTGTCGGTAATATGGATCTTATTGTCCAGCGCCTTGATGCGGGAGTTCTTCAGGAGCTCCCGCAGTGCCTGTTTCCCCTCACTCATCGGCATTCCCACCATGTTGATCAGTTCCTTGGTGCCGAAATCGAAGGTGTACGCCTCGCCGGATCGGATGGGAACCCGGTGACGCTCCAACTGAATGAGCAGCGCATCATAGAGGCGACCCACCGTATCCGTGAGGAGGGTATTGGCCAGCTGCTTGTAAATGAACCAGATCCGTTCCGCCAGGAGCTGCGTGAGCCGCGTGATGATCTGCGGCTGACTCTTCACCATGCGGGCGAAGTTCTCCTTGTTCACCGCCAGCAGTTGTGTGTCTTCATAGGCGATCGCCGACGCGGAGCGTGGTTTGTCCTCGATCAGGGACATCTCACCGAAGATATCTCCCGCTTTGAGGACCGCCAGCAGCACCTCGGTGTCGTTCACGATCTTGGTGATCTTCACCGACCCCTTCTGAATGATATACAGCTCTTTTCCGGGCATGACCTCGGAGAAAATCATCGTATTTTTGGGGTACTGCCGCGTGAACTCGGTTTCGCTACCGTCGAGGTACACCGCGTTGGAGTAGGGCCGGATCTTCTCCAGCCGTTCCCGCGCTTTCTCGATGTTGGGGCCTTGGGGGCAATGGCGGAGGTACTGGTGATAGGCGTAGTGCGCCTGGTTGTACTGGCTTTGTTTGGCGTAAAACTCCGCGACATAGAACAGATGCTCAATATCCGGTTCCTGACTCTGCTTCAAGGTGAGCCGGGCCAGGGCCTCATCCAAATACCGCATGCGCCGGGAAAATCCATGGATGATCTTCATCGCCACCGGGGTGTTGTTGACGATCAGATCACCGAAGTTGTCCTTGTGCACGGAAATCAGGCTGCAGTCGGTAAGCGCCTGGGCGGTCTCTATGTGACTGTGACCGGACATCGTGGAGACAACCCCGAAAAAATCACCGGGGGCGAGGATATTTCCGCCCTCTTCCTGCACCACCTCTACTTCTTTGCTAATCTGAACCTTGCCGCTACGGAGGATGTAGAAATGGTCCGCATTCTGCTTCCCCTCGACAATAATGTAGGCGCCTTTTGTGAAATTGACGATTGTCAGGTGAAGCGCAGTCGACATCTCAAGTCTTTCCTATCGGATTCAGTATAGGTACGGCTCCGGGGGTTGTCAATTTGGGGCAACCAGAGGAAATCCGTTACAGAACTCTGCGACCCGGGTACCAACCCGCTCAATGACGGACTCATCGCCCTTCCCGTGCAGTACTTCCAAAATAGCCTCCGCCACGGTAGCCATATCCTCTTCCTTCATGCCGCGCGTTGTCAACGCCGGAGTTCCCAGTCTAATGCCGGATGTCACCAGAGGACTACGCGTGTCGAAGGGAATTCCGTTCTTATTGCAGGTGACGTTGGCGCGATCAAGCATCTTCTCCGCATCCTTGCCGGAAATCCCCAAGGAGGAAAGATCTACCAGCATCAGGTGGTTATCGGTACCACCTGAGACGAGTCGCAACCCGCCGTCGGTGAGATGCTGCGCCAACGCCTGCGCGTTGGCAACGATCTGTTTCTGATAGACCCCAAAGGAGGGCTGCAGCGCCTGGTGAAACGCCACCGCTTTGGCGGCAATGATGTGCATTAACGGCCCGCCCTGGATCCCCGGCATAACCGCGGAATCCAGCAACTCCGACCAATTCTTCACCCGGCCGGATTTGGCGGCGGTAGCTCCGATCGTGTTCTCCGCATCTTTGCCGATTAGGATCAGACCTCCCCGCGGACCGCGGAGAGTCTTGTGGGTAGTGGTGGTGGTAAAGTGGGCGTAGGGCACCGGAGAGGGATGCTCTCCCGTGGCCACCAATCCGGCAATGTGGGCCATATCAGTGAGAAAGAACGCCCCCACCTCATCAGCGATTTCCCGAAAGCGGGCGAAATCGATTTGGCGGGGATATGCCGAAGCACCGGCGATAATCAGACGGGGCTTGTGCTCCCGCGCCAATCGAGCGACCTGGTCGTAATCGATGCGCTCCGTCTCGCGGTCTACCCCGTATCCTACGATAGAATACAGTTTTCCCGAGATATTCACCGGAGATCCATGGGTCAGGTGCCCTCCGTGGGCAAGATCCATACCCAGGATCGTGTCTCCGGGCTTAAGCAACGTCAGATAGACCGCCATATTGGCCTGGCTTCCGGAGTGGGGCTGCACATTGGCGTGTTCCGCCCCAAACAGTTGCTGTGCTCGTTCGCGGGCCAGATTTTCTGCCTCATCCACATGCTCACACCCACCATAGTAGCGTTTGCCGGGATACCCCTCGGCATACTTATTGGTGAGGACCGTACCAGCGGTTTCCAGAACGGCTTCGCTGGTGAAATTTTCACTGGCAATCATTTCGAGCTTCGTGCGCTGTCGTTGTTCTTCACGCTGCACGATCGCGTGAATGGCCGGATCGGACTGAGCAAGCGAATTCATGTTGCTTGAGGATAGGGAAAAGGCAAAGGGCTGTCAATTCAATCGAACCAGCCGAAGAGGACGGGAGCTTCCCATTGGTGCTCCACCTCCTCCGGAAACGGGCGCTGGGGCGTCTCCAGACGAAGGCTTCCCGGCGCCCAGTTCTCTGACGGCTCCTGCATTGCGCCGGCGGGATACAGGCGGGGCTGCTGCCTTCCATCGATGGTCAGGGTGATCCGGCGATCATCAAGATTGCCAAACGTCCCCGCAGCACGATCGTCGCCATAGAACTCATTGAGGGAGGCGATCTCCTCGGCGATGAGTCCATCCCCCACGGCGGGATCGGCGGGAATCCACCCCGCTCCAGGTACAAGAAACTCTACCCAGGCGTGGGGAATCGATCGGCCACCATCGTCCAGGAGCATACCGAAGTGTCTCCGAGCCGGCACGCCGGCGGACCGGGCCAGGGCCACCGCCAGAGTGGCGTAGGCGTAGGAACCCGCATCCTCTCCCGTTTCTATCGCTGCCACCGGGTCCCGGGTGCCATGCACGCTGGGAGTGAGGGTGGTCATAACTGTCCGATGGATCGTCCGGGCGATCGTGATCACCGGTTCACTTAACTCGAGTCCGCGCCGCAGGTCCGTGATGACCGCGTTATCCCGGGGTAGATCCTCGGAGCCAGCCAGATATCTGCGATAGGCGGTACGAAACCACGGCTCCAGCAGAATCTCCGATGAACCGGTACCATTGAAGCTCCAGTTCACCGCGCGACGCGCCACAAGAACCACCCGGTCTATCCGCTGCGGTTCTTCTGCGGGAGGAAGATAATAGCTGGCCGTCGCGCCGTCTCCCGCCGCTCGGGAATCCACGTTTTCGCGAATCAATTGTACCTGCGGTTGCTCGCGGAAGGTCAGACCGCCGGGTAGGACGGCATAGACCTCATCTGCGGGGGTCAGTACGGTCACCGCCGTGCGCACCGCGAGCTGCCGTTGTGCGCCCACGGTCGGCTCACCATCCGGCGGCGTGACGGTGACGACCGCATCCGCGGCGGCGCCATTTATGGCAATTTCAAATTCTCCAGCCGGCAATTCATGCGGAAGCACCAGTTCAATCCGACGATTGGACCATTCCAGTACCATATCGTGATCCGCACCGACGCGCACGTGATCCTGCACCTGTTCACTGGAAAAGACGATCTCCGCCATCGCAGATCGAGGACCAAAGCCGTCGCCCTCCACCACGATTCGGGAACCCACGTCGGCGGTTTCAGGTTCTACCCGGGTGACCTCCATCGATCGATCCCGGAGCGGCACCGGCAGGTCTCCTTCAACGGTAACAAACACGGGATTACTGGTACCATCGGAGGTAGTAACGCGGAGCAGTCCGCTCCTGATCTGCGATGGGACCTCGAAAATGATCAGATTGGGGGTCCACCTCCGAATGTTTTCACGGGGAATCGCCAACTGATCGACAGCAAGCCGTCCCGATTCACCAAACCCGTCGCCCTCTACGGCGATCGTATTCCCCGGCACAAAGGAGTCCGGGTCGATCACGTCCACCCGAGGCGGTTGTTGGGATATCCACATGAGCGTGCCGGCTCCGAGAACGAGTAACACCACGACAATCACAGGACCACGAGGAAAAGAGGATGTTCGATTCAGGACTGGTACCGCTCCACGTTAATTTCTAATTCGATATTGAGGCGGCCAAAACGCTCCGTGTCAACCGGCAGCTGACCATCGCCTAACGGAAGGAAGACGATCGGCTCTCCCAACTCGACGGGAAGCGTGTTAAACGAGGTGCGGTAGTCGGGTTCTCCTTGCTCATCATCACCGGTTATCCACGTCCGTCCCTGGGCCACGAGCATGAGCTGCCCTTCTCCCTCCCAGTACGGCGTGAACTCGGCAACCACGGCGATGTTGCTCCCATCGAGACGAACCCGCACGGAGCGGCCGCTGATCGTCACCCGCGTAAGGTCCATCGTCCATACCGTCGCGTTGTCGTCCTGATCGATAATACGGGCACTGATATGCAGGGTCAGGGCACCACTGAGGAGCTCTTCCAACGATTCATCTAACTCGAGCTGAGAATCTTGAGCAGCAAGCGAAGGAAACGATAGACCTACGGCGATCAGTGAAACGATCGCACACCGCCCCAGGACTCGTGTCATTCCTCAGACTCCTCCAGTGGAGTAATGTCAAATGTCTCATCCGACGCTGCGTTCATCGTGTCTTCGCCGGGAAGCTCCGGCCTAAGAAAGACCGGTTCGCCGCGCAGTTGAAACTGCGCCGTGTCCGGCAACTGAATGGTGACCGTTTCCACCGATTGTCGCTCATTGAGCCACTGCAGCAGTTGTTCGGTCTGATC
>JAWOCO010000400.1:0-18266 GCA_046483765.1 Alkalispirochaeta sp.
GGAAAACAGTATGCAGAGCATCAGCAAGGCAAACTTCGACGTGACTCGCTACCTGAAGGATGATTCCCGCTATGGTGAACTCTGGCGCTCGCTGGAAGAGGAACTTATGCGGACCCACGAGGCGCTACTCACCATTGCCGACAGCGCCGCGTTGCTTCCCAGCGACTCCGCAACCCGGCGATCGATCACCCTGCGGGAGCAGATCGTGCTTCCGGTGCTTGCGATTCAGCAGTACGCCCTTGCCTGTCTCCGGGAATCCGCCGGAGAATCCTCCGAGGATGACGCTGAGCGGATAGCGCTGCGTAAACTGGCTATTAAGTCTATGGCGGCAATTATTAACGCCGGACGGAACGCGGTATAACGGTAGAGCCGTATACCTGATTAGACGCATGCCGGTGCAGCGCGGGAAGCTACCACTACATCCGTGGCAGCATCCCCGCGCGCCTCAGAATCGGTTAGTGTGCTCCTACCTTCAGGATGATGCCAGCTTGCCAGCGATCTGAGCCACATGCTTACCCTGAAAACGAGCTCCGTCGAGTTCATTATCGCTGGGAAGACGGCTACCGTCACCGCCGGCGATCGTGGAGGCTCCATAGGGAGACCCTCCGGAAATCTCATCCAGGGTGGTCTGCCCCTGGAACGCATAGGGAAGTCCCACGATCACCATGCCGTGGTGCAACAGCGTGATCTGGGTCGTGAGAATGGTAGACTCTTGACCACCGTGCTGGGTTGCGGAGGATGCGATCACACTACCCACCTTGCCCACCAGGGCGCCCGAGGCCCACTGCGGTCCGGTGGAATCCAGGAACATGCGCATCTGTCCAACCATATTTCCAAAGCGGGTGGGAACACCAAAGATGATACCGTCCGCCGCTTCCAGGTCTTCTCCAGTTGCCACCGGAATATCGGCGAACTGTTTTTGTGCCTCGGTGGCGCCCATGGCAGCAATTACCTCATCGGAAAGCAGCTCCGGAACTCGCTTGATATCCACCTCTGCTCCCGCTTCCCGGGCTCCCTCAGCGGCCGCCTGGACCATCTTGTACATGTGACCATATGTGGAATGGAACACGATCAGTATTTTCATCTTGCTTCTCCTACTGTGCGTTTGCTCCGACCCCGAGTTTCTTACACAGGGCCGTGAGCGTCGTCTGTTCCTCTGCCGTCAACACGCGCGCGCTTTCAGCAAAGCCTCTTGCCATACGGGGAAAAAACCCGGCGATTAGTTCTCGGCCGGTGGTGGTAAGTGCGATCAGAAGTCGGCGCCGATCATCATCGGCTCTGGTGCGCTGCACCAGTCCCCTGCTCTCCAAATGAGAGACCACCACGCTGATATTCCCCTTGGTCTTCAATACTTTGTGCGCAACCACATTCTGGGGCATCGGCCCAAGATGCAGCAGTGCCTCAAGAACCCCAAACTGCGACAACGTGAGCCCCTCGGGAAGCGGAGCTTTCCGGAGAGCTGCCTTCTGAAGGCTATCAGAAGAGCGACTCAGCGCAATAAAGAGATTCAAAGCCCGCTGTTCTTGCTCGGATCCCCAGTAGTGGGTGGCCATGCGCACTCCTTGTATCGAAGCTGATTTAGTTCAACGTTAAACTAATTTCAAGATAAAGAGCACGGTGGTGGGAGTCAAGCGATGACGGCACAATCGGGACTGTGGACTGTGGACTGTGGACTGTGGACTGTGGGCTGGGGACTGGGGACTATAGTGCGGCTGCCTCGCGGTGAAGGGTGGCGTGCAGCGCGGCCAGGCGAGGCAGATCTTTTTGGTACCCACCCCCGATTACCGCCGCTACGGGAATGCCGACGTCCCTCACCCGTGAAAGCACCAACCGGTCGCGTTCCGCAATCCCGCTCTCGGAAACCGCAAATTTTCCCAGCCGATCGCCGGTGAAGACATCTACTCCGGCATCGTATAAGACGAGATCCGGTTGAATCGTAGTGAGGGCCCGCTCCAACGTTTCCCGGACGATGCCAAGGTACTGCGCATCAGCGGTTCCCGCTGGAAGCGCTACATCGACGTCACTAGTCTGCTTATGGAAGGGAAAATTCTCGGCACAGTGGATATCGACGCAAAAAACTGCCGGGTCGTTCCGGACAGCCGCGGCGGTGCCGTCCCCCTGGTGCACATCGAGATCAAAAATGAGCACCCGCTGTACGCTGCCCTCCGCCACGAGGCGCCGTGCTGTCACGGCGAGATCATTGAAGATGCAGAAACCGCTGCCAAACTCTGGATGAGCGTGATGGGTGCCTCCGGCGGTATTGACCGCTAATCCTTCCCGTAGGGCGAGACGCGCCGTCAATAGCGTGCCGCCCACCGCCCGTTTCGTTCGAAGCACCAGTTCCTCGCTCCAGGGAAGTCCGATGCGGCGCACCGCCCGATCCGGGAGCGACCCATCGGAAAACGCCCGGACGTAGGCTGGATCGTGAACGCGCATCAAATCTTCGTCGGAGACGCGTTCCGGCGCACGGGTGTTTGCTGGGGTAGCGATCCGCGCGTCCTGGAGCTGCCTATAGAGTAACCCGAACTTCTGCATCGGAAACCGATGGCCCTGGGGAAGCGGTGACACGTACTCTGGATGGTACACAACGGGCAGCACGATGGAGATCTCCGTCTTAGTGGGTGCGACCGTAGCGCTCAGTCATGGCGTGCAGGCGGTCGGCCACGCCACTCTCATCCAGGGCTGCAGGTGACACGCGCCATTGCCAGTTTCCCCCGGTGGTGCCGGGAATATTCATCCGGGCCTCGGAGCCAAGTCCAAAGAACTCCTGCAACGGAATCACCGCCAAATCACTGACTGAAGCCAGCGCCGTGCGAACGAAATCCCAGTGGATCTCCTGGGGAGACCCGTGAATATAGGCCAGCGCCAACGAGCGATCATGGGCAGAGGCTCCTCGGAACCAGCCTTGCACCGTGTTATTGTCGTGGGTACCGGTGTAGACTACGCTGTGGGGATCAAAATTGTGCGGCAGGTAATCGTTGCTGTCCCCCGAGTCAAAGGCGAACTGCAGGATTTTCATACCGGGAAAACCACAATGGTCCATCAGCGCCACCACTTCATCCGTGATGACCCCCAGGTCTTCGGCGATAATCGGAAGAGGTCCTAACACGTCGAAGATGCGATCAAAGAGCTCTTTCCCGGGAGCGGCGATCCATTCACCACGCTCCGCGGTGGCGTTGCCCCACGGTACGCGCCAGTACGCTTGAAATCCACGAAAATGGTCGACCCGAAGGTAATCGAAGAGCTCAAACCGCGAACGGAAGAGGTCGATCCACCATTGGAAATGCTCTCTGCGGTGCGCCTCCCAATCGTAGAGCGGATTTCCCCAGAGTTGACCGGTCCGACTAAAATAGTCCGGGGGCACCCCCGCCACAGCGGTGGGACGCAGCTGCTGGTCGAACTGGAAAAGTTCCGGCCGCGCCCAACTCTCGGCACTGTCGTGGGCTACAAAGATCGGCATGTCTCCAATGATCGATATCCCCGCAGTCTGCGCGTAATGGCGAAGATCATCCCATTGAGAAAAAAACACAAACTGTACGAAACGGTGGAAGCGACACTCCTCCGCCAGCCGGTGGTAGGCAGCTTCCAGAGCTTCCGTGGTCCGCACCCGAAGTTCCTTCTCCCACTCATACCACGGAGCACCCCCCGCCTCGTCTTTGAGCGCGGCGAACAGTACGTAGTCCTCCAACCATGCGGCGGAACGCCGCGTGAACCGCTCAAATCTCCGGAGCTGCGGCTCGTCCGCGCGCGCTTCAAAACGCCGCCACGCCTGTCTCAGGAGCGGGAGATGCGTCCGGATTACCCGTCCATAGTCCACCCGATGCGGATCTTCCTCGGGGCCCGTGCCGGAGGCAGGGGCCGAGGCCGTGGACACGTCCTCTTCGAGAAGCAGCCCCTCCTCGATCAGCCGATCCAGGCTGATCAGCAATGGGTTTCCGGCAAAGGCGGAGAGGCACTGGTAGGGAGAGTCGCCATACCCGGTAGGACCCAGCGGGCACACCTGCCACAGGCTCTGTCCGGCGGAGAGGAGCCAGTCGATGAATCGATATGCCCCGGGACCGAAATCGCCGATTCCGTGGCGGCCCGGCAAAGAGGTGGGATGCATCAGAACGCCACTACACCGTGGGAATCTTACTTTACGACTCAATCCATCTCTCCGGTTATGCCAGCAGACGAATTCTGCTGAAGATATACTCTAAGCTGTCCTGCTTGATGACGGTACGTCGGTAGGGGGTTCCGGCGAGCTCTTCTTCTGAATCGGTGCGATACTGAATATACTTCTGCTTACGCGTCGCATCATACCAGTACACCAACCGCAAGACTCCATGTTCGATCTCCAGACAGGTCATGCCCCGCTTACCGAGAACACAGCCGGAGTTGAACATGCTGGGCACCAGCAGGTGCTCCCGATACAGGGACGTCGAATCATCTTCCTCAGCGATTTCAGACTGAGAATCCATGAGCTCCTGTTTGAGCCACCCGATCTGCTTCTCGATTTTGTGCGGCTTTTTGCTCTTGGGGTACTTTCGACAGAGCCGCTCTATTTCAAACTGCAGCGTATCCACTTTTGACATCGACTCAAACAGGGGTCGATGGGTATGTCCGATGACCGCCATGATCTTCCGCGAGGTGGCAAAATCGTACGCTCGGCGCTCGGTACGAAACCGTTTTTTGCTGTCCGCCGCCACCGTGTAGTTACCGATCCGTAACGGATTTGCCAAATACCGGAGAAGCAGCCGAACGATGTTGTTGTGCTTCTCGTACCACCGCGAGGACTGGTGGCCATGGAATACAAACAGCTCTCCACTGTCGCAGCTGAGTCGGAGCCCTTCATATACTTCGTCAATAAACGTTTCGGGCCATGATTCATGGCCGCTCATCGCCAGCGGAGTTACCGACGGTCCACCTTCGAGGAGGTCGATATCGTGATTGCCGACGATACGCGTGAGACCGGCCCGCATCGCCACCTGCTGAAGCGCATGGTATACCTGCGGCCAGCGGCGGACGATAGACTTCATCGGATAGCGCTGGAGGTCTTCCACATCTCCATTGAGAATCAGATGGTAGTCCCCTGGGGCATAGTAGTCACGAATCACATCGGAAAAGAGATCTCCGTTGTGAACGAAGTCATCGGTACGCGAGCCGTTTCCCATGTGAAGGTCGCTGAAGATCACGATTCGATCGTTTTCCGTTAGGCTCCGTACCGGGGTACGTTCATAGAGTTCTCCGAGATTTACTGTGCTGAATTCCTGGGTTTTCATGTCCCTTCTTTTATACATGGTGTGTTACGTTCTGATTACTATGGTATCAGTCCCGGCGGACTGAAGGCCAGCACCCGCAACAGCGAAACATGGAATCCGTGAATACCCAACGCCTCAATACATGACAGCGCCCGCGGACCTTGATATATTACTCTTGAGGGAGGCGTATGCGCCCAGACTACATCAGCTTTGACACGAAAGACCGAGAAGAGCTTCTCTCACAGACCGGTAACTTCACCCCCGCAGAGCGAAGTGTGTTTCATTTGCTCTGCCAGCACTGGCAGGAGCGCGTTCCTTATGACCGGTTTCTCTCCTTTCTCAACCATGACGACGGTGGGACCACCTCGGATCTGATCAGTCTCATGGGTAAGTTGCGCCAGGCGCGCATGGGTATCCTCCGAACCACCGTCAGTGACGGTCAGCGCTCTCGGGAAGCGATGGTGCTCACCGATCAGGACAGTCCCGTGTTCTTTGGAGAATTGGCGGATGAGTATTTTACAGATATGCTGGAATCGATCCTGAATCCACTGCCCTTGATCAGTACCATTGAAGGTGAACTCGGTCAGATTCCTACCGGGTCGATTCAACCGGTGTCCCCGGACCAGATCGCCGCCTACTACAGCGGCGCGCTCACCTCCGAGAAGGCGTTGTCGGTGCCCACCTTAGGGAATGAAGCGCTCTTAGTTACGCAGAAACGGCTGCGCCCCTTCGTAAACGTGGCGATCCTGAAATTGCGCTACTTCATGAGCAACACCACTCTCCTGAGCGCGCTGGCAAAGTTTCAGGATACCAGCCTGCTGAACCTGAAGCAGCAGTGCGCAGGAAAGGATCCGACGTTCTGGCTGGCTTTGACCAAGACCGCGGTGGATCACCGGCGTGATCTGCAGGCGGTTCGCAGCCTCTCGGTGGATGAGAACTTCTTTCACGCCGCCGTACTTCTCAAGAACCTGATCGAGTCTCAGATCGCTGAGGCGAAACAGAAGAAGGAAGAAGCGGAAAACCGCCAACTCGATCTCAACGCGATCGCTCTGGCGGTGAAAGAGGCCCCGGAACAGTGGATCAAGCAGACAACCCTCACGGATCTTTTGGAGCGCCAAAAAGAAAACTATGGCGATCAGTTCGAGAAATTTCGGGAAGAGTTTTACGAACGCTACGTTCACGCCCGCGGTAAGAACACCCTCCCCAAAATCGTGCTTCTCAATCGCAAGTACATCCATCGCGATAATATTTTTCCTTTCTTTTTGCAGGATTTTCGGATGCTTGAGTCGGAGTTGGCTGCGGAGTTTGGACTTCAAATGGAACAACAACTGAAGTCGGGAAATCGCAGCAAAGATTCAACCTTCTACAGTCTGGACAACTTCAACGAGGCGATCGCGACTCAGGTCCGCGCCCGAAGCGAGTTTGTGGCCAGCCTCATCGAAAAGCCATCGATCCTGGCGGAAGCGATGATTCTCCATGTCAAGCAGAACCGGATGGCAAAGGATGTAAACGAGCTCAAGCAGCGTCTTTCCGTGTATTTTGATCCGGAGACGATGCAGCCGTTGCCGCTCAATCAGTGGTTTAATTTGCGGCCCCTCGATCTGTTTGAGCAGGCGTTTGAAAAGCAGCCGGTGTTGAAGCGGATTTGGATCCGGCTTACCGGCAAATATGAAAGTTATCGCGGCCGGTATCTTGGCCAGACAGCGCTACACGGTGCCACTTCGGCTCCTGGGCGGAGTTCTTCCACCCAGGGTGCGGGTGCTGGAGCATCCAAAGAACGCACGGATTCATCGGATACACGTTCGGCGCGGCCGCGCCGCCCTTCAGTCACCGCCTCCGGCACACAGAAAGGCACCTCGCGGCGCGCAGACCGCGCATCCGAACGAGCGCCCAAGGCGGGACCAGGCTCAGAGGCGGCGAAGCGGGCGTACTCCAAAAAGCAGGTGGACTCCGCCTGGGATCAGTTTGGCAGCACCATCAAAAAAGACTCCTGATGGGACAGCGGTACGGGGTACTACAGTACCTGCTGTCCATCTCGAGTGGAGCCTGCCTGAAACAGATAGACGGCCTCGGTCATCCAACACCCCTGACACTCAGAGACGTTCTGCCGACGCAAATAGAAGTCATATACCGCCACCGTGTCGCCCCGTATTAGCTGGACGCGTTGCATCGCCAGCCCATCGCGCACCAGGAGCTCAGCATACTCCGCGCGATCATGCTCCAGCATGACTCCGTAGGCGGGGCCCTTGAGCATCGCCGCAAACCGCGGTAAGGGACCGGTACGCCGCCGATTTTCCGGACTTGCAAAACGAAATCCGATTTCGATACCCTCATCTTCAGCGTTGTTATTGCCGAATGCCTGAAGCTGGATCTGCACCACCTCTCGCGGGCTCAGTTCCGGAGAGGGACCGGTATCGCGAATCGGATCGAGACCGTCGGGAGCTGAGGCACAGCCGACGAATGCCAGAGCCAGTAGGCCAACAGTTAACGAGCGCATTGCAAACATATTAGAAGGATATGCATATCAATACAGGAACGACAAATACCCCCGCCGGAAAAACTCACTATAGTGTGGCTCTGATTGGAAGCGGGCCGGTGGGTGTCCACGTCTTGGGTCGAGTACTTTCCGAGGGTCTCGTAGCACCGGACCAGGCAGTTGTGATAGACCCTCACGGGGAGCCGTTTCGCCAGTGGCACCGGCGCGTCGGCAATTGCCGTATGCAGTATCTCCGATCGCCGGCGAGTCACGGTATCGCCCGAGACTACCGTACGATCCGACGTACTATCCGAAGGGGTCAGGATTTCACGCCCCCCTACCACCGACCATCGATCACGCTTTTCGCAGAACACCTCGATCGTCACCGCGAAGCAACACTCACCGGTGTGCCCCGGGTACAGGCGTGGGCTCGGGAAATCCGGCCGGCACCGACGGGCGCCGGATACACGATTACCGTTTCTGGAGACTGCGGTGACAGCACGATCTCTTGCGAAGTGGCGATCCTGGCGGTGGGGCAGCCATCTCCGCGCATGCCACAGGTGTTGCAATCGCTGCCCTCCACCGCTGCGGTCTATCACGTTCATCGTGATACCACGGCCCTCGATCACCTGCCACGGGGCAGCGAAGTCGCCCTCGTGGGAGGCGGTATTGCTGCGGCGCACCTGGCCGTGGCTCTGAGTGGAGCCGGGCACCATGTGACGATCTGGAACCGGGACCGTTTTACCAGCCACCAATTCGATAGCGATCCTTGTTTCGTCGGTCCCCGGTGTGGCGGGATCATCGGTTCGATCGGGGATTACCGCCACCGCCGATCTCTGATCCAGCGGAGCCGTCGTCCTGGTAGCGTGCCGCCGGATCTCTTCCGCGAACTCCGCCGCCTCGAGCATAGTCGCCGAATCCGCATCATCCGGGGAGAAGTGACGCATGCCGCCGCCACCGGATCAGTAGGCGGTATCGGCGACAGAGTTTTACTACGTTCCGAGACATGGAGAAGAGAACAGAGTGGAGAATTTGACGCGGTAGTGGCGTGTACTGGATTCGGCGGCGGGCCGCCGGCACCCGACCTCATCCAGCACACCGCAGACGCGCTACGCGCCCCCCGGGCGGAGGACGGCTATCCGATTCCCTCCGGTGACCTGCAATGGGCACCGGGACTGTTTGTGACCGGTGCCCTGGCGGAACTGGAAATCGGTCCCCCCGCCCGAAACCTGGTAGGCGCGCATCTGGCGGGGCGCCGCATTATCCCGGCCCTGCGTACTCTTGTGAGCAGTTAGAGTCCGGAAATAGCGCTCAATCCGCCGTCCACACCGATTACCTGACCGGTGATCCAGGAGTTTTCCGGGTTAAGGAAGAACAGCGTAGCGCGGGCGATGTCCCCCGGCGTGCCCACCCGCTTCAAGGGGTGACGCTGCGCGGCGGCTTCCCGCTTCTTATCGTTGGATAGCAGGCGGGTGGCTAAGGGAGTATCAGTGAGGGACGGCGCCACCAGATTGAAGCGGACGTTCTTGTCGGCAAACTCCGCTGCCAACGTTCCCGTAAGCCCGTGCAACGCCCCTTTGGCACTGGCCACCGAAGCGTGAAACTGCATGCCGATTCCCGCCGCCACGGTGCTATACATCACTACGGAGGCGCCCGTTCCAGCCACCAGCGCTGCCTGTACCGTCTGGAGAACGCGCACCGCGCCTACCACGTTCAAGTTATAATCGTCTAAATACACCTGCGGTTTCAGCTGCTTAAACGCACCAAGTGTGATATTTCCCGGCGCGAAGACGACCCCATCCAGGTCATCGGGAACCTCAGGCTGCTGCTCTGAGATATCCTGCGTTACATCTACCGCCGAATACGTGACCTCCGCAGGAAATCCGCCCTCCGGTTCACTGCGGCTCCAGGCGTGGACCACTGCGCCTTCCTCAAGGAGGCTCTTCACTACGGCGTGACCGATACCGGACGACGCTCCCACGACTAATATGTTTTTATTCGTAAATGTGCTCATGGGGTGAACATAGTCATTTTGCGTAGCGAACGGCGAGTGAACACCGAGTGAACAACCGTTGCTTACCCGCTGAGCAGTTCCAGATCTTCCTGGTCGTTCTGGAATTCCAGCACCGCCGCCTCGATCAGCTTAAAGATCATCGGGAACACGACGTTATGAAAATACGCCCGCTGCGCGATTTCCGTTTTCAACTCGTCGTAGCGCCGCTGATATTGGTCCATAGCGAGACTCACGTAGCGCTCAAAACTGGAAAACGGCACCATCTCAACCTCTGTGACGGACGTTGTGTTGATGATATCCTGGTACTTGCCCACCTTTTCCATGATATCAAAGAGAGACAGTTCCTGCCGGAGCGCTGCTTCCAATTCTTCCTGCCGATCGTTGTGCTCCTGGAGGAGTTTCTCGTAGCGGCCGGGATAGAGCAGCTGGTAGATCGGACCGCGGCGGACCGCCACCCCGGACCGTTCCAAGTGGGCTTCCACCGCATCGATGACGTAACGGTTTCCGCGGTAGTACCGAATCAGGTCCGAAACCTGGGTTGCCCCGTAGCGACCATGCGAGAGAAGCGCCTCCACCTGGTTTGAAATCTGTTCCGGGAGATTCGGATTCACCTGGATACTGCACGTCTCGTAGTAAGCGCCGGATTTCTCCCGGATCGTCACGGTGCGGTGCTGAAAGAGCTCGTCTTTGCTGATCGTGGCGTAACGGCTCCCCAGCGCTTGCGCCTCCCGCCGAAACCGCTCGTAGTACTCATCCACGATTCCGCTCTTCTCCAGAACCTCGTAGTACTTCCGTGACACCCGCAGACCACCCACCGGAGCGGTGGTCTCCATGCGCTTGGCATCGATCACCGGCATGCCGATAACATCCCATTGCCGTGCTCCTTCAGGTCCGAAGTTGCCGATCGTCACTTCTCCCAGATTGGCGCCGATCCGAATACGGATCTGAAACATTGCGGACAGCGGATTTGACACAGCATCATCGTTGCGAAGGCGGTCGATGATCGCCAACGCCTTCTTCAGCGCCTGACGGTCGTCCTGGGAGGCGGCGTCATCCAGAAAACGCGTATCCGCGCTGTTGAACAGCACGCTCACGCGCTGCATTTCAACACAGGTATAGAAAAGCTCCCGGGCGATATAGATCTGCAGATCCTCGCGCCGCTCAATATGCCGCGCCCGAGCATCGATCAGTCCGCCGTAGTGGAACATCAAGGAGTCACCCTCGATCTTGTTGAGGTATCCCCCACGACGCCGCAGGACGGTATTGAACGCGGTATAGAGGCCGTTAAGCACCTCCTGATTTTCTTTGGGGGTAAGAAACTTGGAAAGAAAGGTGTAGTTCGCGATGTCGATGAAGCCGATGCCGACCTCCGCCTCCTCACTATCGCGCGGTATACCTCCTACTTCGAGAATGGCGTCGACGAGCTGACGAGGGAGGTAGAAGTCTTCGATCTGAGAACGGAGCTCTGAGGACATACGCTCAGTGTAGATGGTGGCTCGGTTGCCTGCAACTGCTTCTATCGCAAAAGACGATTATTTCGGTGTTATCCGCTCCAGAAACTCTTCCTCGTTGATCACCGGAATCTGGAGCTCCGCAGCCTTCTTGAGTTTGGAACTGCCGGAACCGGGATCATTGGTCACGACGTAATCGACCTGTGAGGTAACGCTACTGCGCGTCTGTCCGCCGTGGGAGACGACCAGTTTCTCCGCACCACTGCGGGTCATCCTCTGTAAGGATCCGGTGAAGCAGTACGTTTCGCCCTGTAACGCGGACTTTCCGTCGGCTGATGCCGCACCGCCCCCCTCCTCTACCTGGATCGCTCCCGTGGCCAGCACGTCTTGCATCATGGGATAGACTTCGCGTACGCCGCGGGCGATCTGTTCGGCGGTGATTTCCGCGATTCCCTCCGCCTCCGCGAGATCGGCGGCCTGGGCGGATCTGATCGCCTCCAGCGTGGTGAAACCGGCATCCACAACTTTCTGGATCTTCAGTTCGGCGATGCCGAAGATATCGAAGCCCGCCACAAAGCGCGCCAACGGCACCGAACGAATCGCCCGCAGATTGGACAATGCTTTCTTGGCACTGGTCTCTCCCATGCCCTCAAAGGCAGCCAGATCCTCCCACTGGAGGCGGTAGAAATCGGATATTTTCCTCACCGCTCCCGATTCAAACAGTTTTCCCAGTAGAACATCGCCGAAATCACGGATCTCCAGTACCGAGATCCACTTCTGGAGCCGGTGAAAATCGCGCTTGGGACAGGTAAGATTGGGACAGTACACCCGCTTCCCTTCATTGACCAGCTCGGCGCCACACGTTTCGCACGTCTCGGGAATCGGAATCTCTTGCGCCTCGGGGAGTTGTCGCACGAGTCGCTCAATCTTGGGGATGATATCCCCGCGCTTCGTGACAACTACCTCGCTACCGAGCTTCAGGTCCATCTGTTGAATCAGTTCCGGATGGACGAGGCTCGCCCGGCGTACCGTGGTTCCCGCTAACTGCACCGGATCGATGATCGCCACCGGCGTGTAGAGGTGACCGGAGGTGCTCCACTCAACCTCTCTGAGCACACTAAGCGCTTCCTCCGCGGAAAACTTGAAGGCGATCTGCTTCTGAGGGCGGGCGCGGCGCATATCGGCCCAGTCGATATCAGGTCCCTTCACCACCAGCCCGTCGATATCGAACTCCAACTGCGCCCGTTGCTCCGCTACGATGTCACGGTAATGAACGATCTCCTCGGCGGAACTGAACGTCTCGTAGGGCACTAACAGGAATCCCTGTGCCTCGATCCACTTCAGCTTGGATAGTTCATCGTCAAAGGGGCGCGTGTCACCGTCGGCATGAGCGTCGTAACACAGGATCTTCAGATGCTCGCTGCCGGCGCCGTCTTTACGCTTCATGAGGCCGTTGGCGGCGTTGCGACAGTTGGCCTTGTCGGAGTAGTACCGCCGGTGGATCGCGTGCTCCATGATCACCTCTCCGCGAACGGCTCCGGTAAACTGGTTCGGCAGCTCTCCCACCACCCCCTGCATCCGGCGCACATTAGCGGTGATATCATCGCCCACCGTACCGTCTCCCCGGGTCACGCCGTAATAAAACCGGCCCTGCTGGTATTGGAGCTCAATGCTGGCGCCATCGAGCTTGTACTGCACGATGTAGTGCTCGTGGTTAATGCGGCGCGCCCATTTTAGGAGTTGTTCCGGGGTGGAGGCTTTCTCCTGACTGTTCATCGGCATCAGGTGGCGCCGTTTCGGGAAACCCGTGGCCTCATCCGAGCCTACCCGCGAAAAGATCGGATGGTCCGGCGCCCGTACCCGGAGTTCGTCCCAGAGGGCATCAAACTCAGCGTCGGAGATCTCCGGTTGCTCGTTGTAGTAGCGATCCTGATGGTATTCGATGAGACGGGCCAGTTCATCTATGGAACGGGACACGTCTCAGACTCCACTGTCCTGATAGAGGGGGTGGATCTTCTTGCGGTACGCCTCGTAGCCCTCTCCGGCGTGGTAGGAAGATCGCACCAGGGGACCCGCATCGCAATGGGCGAATCCCTTTTCCATCGCCCGTTCGCGAAGCTCGGCAAACTCGTCCGGCGTCCAGTACTTCTGCACCGGCAGATGCGTGCGTGAAGGTTGCAGATACTGACCGAGGTTGACGATCTCCACGTGGTGCGCGCGCATATCATCAAAGGCCTGCAGAATCTCATCCCGCGTTTCGCCTAATCCCAGCATGAGGCTGGTCTTGGTAGCACGCTGCGGGTCGATCTCGTGGGCGACGCGCAGGACCGCCAGGGAGCGATCGTAGTCGCTGCGAGACCGAACCTGGGGAGTGAGCCGCCGCACCGTCTCCAGGTTGTGGCTCATGATTTCCGGCTCCGAGGCCATTACCAGCTCGATCGCATCCCGGTTTCCCATGAAGTCACTGGTGAGGACCTCCACGGAACATTCCGGCGCGCCGTGGTGAATCGCCCGCACCGTATTGGCTAGAATTTCTGCCCCGCCGTCCTTGAGATCGTCGCGGTTTACCATGGTGATCACCACGTGTTGCAGCCCCATCTTGGCCACGGAGTCCGCAACTCGCTTCGGCTCACCCACGTCCACGGCGGAGGGCAACCCTGTCTTTACCGCGCAGAAACGGCAGCGCCGCGTACAGGTATCTCCCAGAATCATAAAGGTGGCGGTGCGATGCTCACCCCAGCATTCATGGATATTGGGACAACGCGCCTCTTCGCAGACCGTGTTGAGACGCTCCTCCCGCATGAGCTGCTTGAGATAGCGAAAGTTGTCGTTCGTATTGAGCTGTATCTTGAGCCAATCAGGCTTTCTTGTCACGTTTACCGACATAGCAATAGGGTAGCCAAATCGGATGCCCTTGGTAAACCCGCCGTTGAAGAAGCTTGACACCCCCGGGGCGGGCTCATAAGGTTACACGATGAAGGTCAGATACAACGCCCCAGTGACGCTCAGCTTTGCCCTGCTCTCGTCGCTGGTGCTGCTGCTGGATCAGACGCTGTTTCCCGGACTCATCGCGGGAATTTTCGTGGTAGGGCCCTCCATGAGCGTCTCCGATCCCCTGGATTATATTCGGCTCCTGACCCACGTGGTGGGGCATTCCAGCTGGGCGCATCTCATGGGTAATTTCGCGTTTATCCTCCTGTTGGGACCGATTCTTGAAGAGAAGTACGGAACCACCGCCCTGTTTATTATGATTGCGATTACTGCCGTGGTCACCGGATTGCTGAACGTACTCTTCCTTTCATCCGGGCTGCTCGGGGCCAGCGGAGTGGTGTTCATGATGATCCTGCTCGTTTCCTTTACAAATATTCGGCAAGGAGAGATCCCCCTCACCTTCATCCTGGTAGTAATCCTCTACCTTACCC
Source organism: Alkalispirochaeta sp. (assembly GCA_046483765.1). Classification (GTDB taxonomy): domain Bacteria; phylum Spirochaetota; class Spirochaetia; order DSM-27196; family Alkalispirochaetaceae; genus Alkalispirochaeta. The sequence continues at coordinate 14,604 of JAWOCO010000400.1, forward strand.
AGGAGGTTGCCAATTCTGTCCGCCAGGATTCCGTGGCCCAGTTTGCCCACATCTCCGGTGGCGTCATCGGCAGCCTGTTTGGATTTCTTAGACCGCGTCGCAGTAGCTGAGAGGACCACGATCACATGGCAGAAATAATCGCAGACAGACTTCACGAAATCGAGGCGCGCCACCAGGAACTGGAGCGAATGATGTCCGATCCGAACCTGCACAAGGATCAGAAGCGGGCTGTGGAGACGATGCGTGAACACGCCCGTCTGGGGGCGATCGTGGAAACGTGGCACCGATACCAGCAGCAGCGTCAGGAACTCGCGGATAATCGCGACCTCCTGGCGGACGAAAGTGATCAAGAGCTGCAGGCAATGGCTCAGGAGGAGACGGCGCAGCTCGAGGAACAGGTGGCGGAGACGGAGCGGGAACTGAAACTGCTCCTGGTTCCCCCGGACCCCCTGGACGCCAAGAATACGATCATGGAAATCCGCGCAGGCACCGGCGGCGATGAGGCGTCGCTGTTTGCCGCCGACTTGTACCGGATGTACACCCGCTATGCCGAAACCCAGGGATGGAAGATCGAAATCATGGATCGCAACGAGACTGAAGTGGGGGGCTTCAAAGAGATCACCTTTTCGATCTCCGGCAACTCCGTCTACAGCCAGCTCAAATATGAGAGCGGCGTCCACCGGGTTCAACGCATTCCCAGCACCGAGAGCAGTGGACGGATTCACACCTCCGCGGTGACGGTGGCGGTGCTTCCCGAGGCGGAAGAGACCGATGTGGAAATCCGCTCTGAGGACCTGAAAATCGACGTGTTTCGCTCGTCCGGTCCCGGAGGACAAAGCGTCAACACCACCGACAGCGCGGTGCGTATCACCCACAATCCCTCCGGGCTGGTGGTCATCTGCCAGGATGAGAAGAGTCAACTCAAGAACAAGGCCAAGGCGCTGCGCGTTCTCAAAGCACGGCTCTTCGATCTGGAAGATTCCAAACGCAAGGAACAGGAGGCGGAAGCGCGGAAAAACCAGGTGGGCAGTGGCGACCGCAGTGAACGGATTCGTACCTATAACTTTCCTCAGAACCGGCTCACCGATCATCGCATCAACCTGACCCTCTACAAACTGGATTCGATCATTCAGGGAGATCTCTCGGAGGTGATCGATACACTGCGCCTCAGTGCCGGTGAGGCGGCACAGTAGTGCCGGATCCCCTTCCCTCCCATATTCCTCTGGGAGCGCTTCGAGATCGCATCGCCGCAGAACTCACCAGTAGTGAAAGCGCCCACCTGGACGCATTGATCCTCGTGGAAACGGTCACCGGTCGGGACCGGGCGGATCTCTTGGCAGAGCTTCGGACGCCGGTTTCTGAAATTATGGACGATGGAGTTCTGACGAGGCTGGCAGCGCTGGTGGAGCAGCGCCGCCGCGGCGTATCGATCGCGTACCTCACCGGTACCAAGCAGTTCTATGGGTATGAGTTCCAGGTGGGGCCCGGCGTCCTCGTTCCGCGGCCGGAGTCGGAGCACCTAGTGGAAGAGGGGCTGCAGTTGCTTCACACGGTTGCCCACGCCTGCATCCACGACTGCTGCACCGGGAGCGGGTGCGTGGGAATCTCAATCGCCCGGGAGCGCGCCTCCCGCGGCTACACCACCGAAATAGTTCTCTCCGATTTGGAGCCCGCCGCCCTGCGTTGGGCCACCCGGAATGCGGAGCACCTGCTGGGAGGTATCGCAGAGGTGCAGTTTGCGGTACAACGCTGCGACCTCCTGAAACCCCTTGCTTCGGACTCCTCCGAGACCACCGGCCCCTGGGACCTGATCACCGCCAACCCACCGTATCTCACCGCCGCCGAGATGGAGCGAGTTATCGCTCACGGCTGGACCGAGCCCGCCTCCGCCCTGGACGGAGGGCCTGATGGGCTCGTGGCCTATGCGGAACTTGCGGTTCAGGCCTTTGCGCAGCTCCGGTATGAGCGGTATGTTCTAGTAGAGCACGGGTGGACTCAGGGATCTGCGGTACGAGATCTCTTCGCGCACGCCGGTTTCGATTATGTAGACACCGCCGCCGACCTTGCCGGTCGTGATCGCCTCGTTCGGGCGCGCCGACCGGCCGATACTCTATAGCGGGATAGCAATGATACAGACCCTCGCCGATTTGCAGCACAAAGTCTCATCCTACAGCGCCCCTGACCAGGAGCGTGTACTCTCGGCTGCGCGACAGTCGGAAGAGCTGCACCAGGGACAGTATCGTGATTCCGGTGAACCCTACTTCATCCATCCCCTGCAGGTGGCCGAGATTCTGATCGATATGAAGCTCGACGCCGCCACGGTTGCCTCGGCCCTGCTCCATGATGTCCTGGAGGATACGATCATGACGCGGGCGGAACTAAAACGTCAGTTCGGCCGCGAAGTGGACAACCTCGTCAACGGTGTCACCAAGATCGCCGTGGTCAAGGCGCAGAACAAGAGCGTTCAGGAATCGGAGACGATTCGAAAGATGCTGTTGGCCATGGTAAAGGATGTCCGAGTAATCCTGATTAAGCTTGCCGATAAGCTACATAACATGCGCACGCTCAAGTTCAAGGAAGGCGTGCGGCGCCGGGAGATCGCCCAGGAAACACTGGACATCTACGCCCCGCTGGCCGGCCGGCTGGGTATCAGCTGGATGAAGGATGAACTGGAAGACTTGTCCCTGAAGCACCTGCATCCCGACGTGTACCAGTCGATCAAAGAACAGGTATCGGAAAAACGCCAGCAACGGGCCAGCTATCTCAATCGCATAAAGAGCGCAATTAACAAAGCCTCCCAACGGGAAGGCGTGCCGGTGGTAGTGGAAAGCCGGGCGAAGCACTTCTACAGCATCTATCAGAAGATGAAGCGCTACGGCAAAGAGATCGGTGAAATATACGATCTGCTGGGTATTCGTATTCTCTGCGATACTACCAACCAATGCTACCAGATTCTGGGACTGGTGCATCGCCTGTGGCCGCCGATCGAAGGGCGCTTCAAAGACTACATCGCGATGCCTAAGGCCAATCAGTACCAGAGCCTCCACACGTCGGTCCTCGGCTTCGACGGAAAGATGATTGAGATCCAAATTCGCACCCATGAAATGCATCGCACTGCGGAGTTCGGGGTGGCAGCACACTGGCTGTACAAGAAGGGCCTTACGCGGGAACAGATGAATCCCGGGGATCTGGAAATCATGCATCGTGTCCGCGACCTGAAAGACGCCCGGATTACGTCGGGAGAGTTCTTAGAGGAGATCAAACGGGAAATTCTGCGGGACTCGATCTATGTGTTCACACCCAAAGGTGATGCGATTCAGCTTCCGAAGGGGGCTACCGCGATCGATTTCGCCTACCATATTCACACGGAGGTAGGCCACCATACTACCGGAGCCAAGGCGGACGGTGCGATTATTCCGCTGAAAGAACCGCTCAAAAACACCCAGGTCATCGAGGTACTCACCAGCAATAACGCGCATCCCCACCTCAACTGGTTGCGCTACGCCCATACCTCTCGGGCTCGCAGCAAGATTCGCGCATGGCTCAACAAGCATGATGAAAACCTGATCATCAACCAGAGCATTATTGCCCGCAAACACGATCAGGCGGCCCAGTCCTCCGCCAAGCACCAGGAGGTGCAAAAGACGCAGGCTAAATCCGGGC
>JAWOCO010000417.1:0-5510 GCA_046483765.1 Alkalispirochaeta sp.
GGGCATCCTGCCCGTCTGCCGCTGTTGTCGATCTTAAACGACTGACGGGCTGAAGCCCGTCCTACAAACGACGGAGAGGACGATCCATTTGCCGTTTCCGCAACGCGGTCGTCGTCGCCGCTTACTCCACCCAGATCCGCGAGACCTCCCACACACCGCCGTCCTCGGTGTCAGCCTTCTTCGTGTCCACCACCGGGATGATCACGCGAAGCTGTTCGAGGTCGAGTGTCTCATTCTCATCCGGCGTCTGCGGGTCCAGCTTAAACTTCTCAAAGGGCAGCCGCAATTCGTACCATCCGCGCTCCGCGTCGAGGCGATGGCGCGCGACGTACTTCGAGCCATCGCGCTCCTCAAGCACCACCTGTAGCGGCGCGGCCTGCTCGGCGCGCACGCTGAGGCATATTCGCGACCGTTCGGTCAGGTCCAGGTGGCCCGCCGCCGCCACGAATCCCACCCAGCGGTACCCGTCACGATCGTATTCCACCCGCAGCGCGGACGCGTCGTCTCCGCCCGGCCCGTCCACCAACGACAGGCGCGGCCCGCCGATCGGCAGCGCGTGGATCTCCGTCGCCCGCGCTCGCAGCCGCTCGAAATCATCGATCATGACCCCATCGTTAGGCCCTCGCGATGACCGGTGCGGCGCCAGTTGCGAACTCAACTCCACGTTGTCGAGCCACATCATCTGCCGACCCTGCTTGATGCCCAGCGACTTCCCTGCCTCCCCGTCAATATTGCTCAGGTCAGCGACCATGATCGCATCGATCTCACGGACATCGAGGCGCCCGTTTTCATCCTCCGAACCCTCCGAGAGCATCAGCTCATCGAGGTCCACCGCCACGTCATGCCAGACGCCGCCGGGGGTGTAAAGGTAGCCCTGGTACGATGAACCGTCGGCCTCCCGCACCCCGTACATCATCGGCCCCCGCTCCCCAAGCTTTACACTCAATCGCAGCGAGCGAGCGCGCTCATCGAGCGATATTCCCGACACGCTCACGATCGCCAGTCGTCCGTCCGCCGCCTCCCACGCAAGTTCCAGCGCCCCTCTGCCCTCCCGCACGTTCGCCGGCTCTCGCGTGATTTTCAGCGACGCCGCACACGCGGTCGCACTCCACGCCGCCGAAAGCTCATCCTGCTCAAAATCAAAGCGCGGTGGGATGGGCTCGTCGGCGTAGACACCGCCCGGCATCAGCAGCAATCCGGCCGTCGCGAGTGCAATTCGTGCGCCCATGGTCGTCTGCATCATATCTCCTCTGCCCGATGATAGATCGTGCCACGCCGTCTTCGAGGTGTTCGCCGGGACGGCTGCGAACCGGCTGCCGGTCTTTCGTTGAGTGGCCATCTCTGCGTTTCCTCTCTTAGGAAAACACAACACCCGGATTTGTTCCACCGAACTCCATGAGTCTCTGGCCGGGGTGCTGGCAGCTTTATCCACGCGGCGCAAACACAATGATACGTACGCCCGAAGCGAGGGATTGTTACAGGAATCAGCACTCTTGCGGTGGGCGTTACCGCGTGATCTCCTCTTCAGCCCCCTTGAAACAAGTTTTGCCAGCACAAGAAGGAATTCTGTTGAGCCGCTGCGAACGATTTCTTTTCTGAAGGCGTGACACTGCCTGGAGCCGCCCTTCAGATCGAGGCGCTGGCAGCGAGATAGTAGATGAAACGATGCTGTCCGTCCCGCGCACACTGGAACCATGCACGCGATCCGTGAACTCCAGCCGCCATCCGGCGTTTCCCCGCCGGCGAATCGAGAACACTCAGCAGTAAGGGAAAGAGATAATATGCGTCTTTATTACGAGGATATTAACCGCGCCATTGAGCAGTTGAGAGACCAGGACAACGTCGCCCGCCCGAATGGGGAGCAGCTTCGGCGGATGGCCGAGCCTTACGGGCTGCGGACCGAATTCGGCAACGTCAACTTCTCCAGCACTATCCGCGCGCGCAGCAAGGATCTCACTGTTATCTTCGGCAGTGACAAGGTGATGGAGGAGGATCTCAATCCCGACCAGCAGCGAATCGTGCGCGAACTGCCGGAGACCCTCAAGAAGGTCCACCGCTACATGCAGCACGCGCCGCTGGTCTGCACCGCGCGCACGCTCGGCAGCAACTCCGAGTTCGCGCCACACTGCACCATCTACGTGTCCACACACCGCAAAGACTGCATCCGTCTCCCTTATATGTGGTACAAGACCCTCTTCGACCCCAGGCACGCAACCGGGCCGGAGATGAATCTCGTCTACATCCCCGAGTGGCAGGAGAAAGACCGCCAGGCGCTCGTCTTCCCCGAGATCGGCGTCACCTACGTACTCGGCACCGACTACTTCGGCGAGGTCAAGAAGGGCTTCCTCCGCATGGCCATGTGGCAGGCGAAAGCCCGCCCAGAGACGAGCGCAATCCGATCACCCAGGCGCTGATCCGGTTGATGCTGGCATCGAAAAAATCTACCGCCAGAAACACGCGGTCCCAGGCATCGGCCCGGGCGATCTCCCGCATGATCGCCTTGGTTTCCTCGTCAAACAGTACCACATGATCGCTGTCCCAGCGAACCGGTCGAGAGACGTGGAGCATGAGTTGGTCAAGGAACGGGAGCAGGGCGCTGATCTTTTCACTGATCGCTTCGGTAGGGTGGTAATGGCCGGCATCCATGGTAAATAGGATCTTCCGGGAGAGCGCGTACGCCAAGTAGAACTCGTGACTTCCGGCAACGTAGCTCTCGGAACCGATACCGAACAGTTTACTTTCCACCGCGTCCAGGGTGTAGGCGCGGTCGTAGGGGGTCTCGAAGATCGTGTCCAGGGATTCCATCAGTAGCCGGCGATGCACCAGTCGGTCTGCAGGCTGATCCTTCCAGCCGTCCGGCATCCAGAAGTTGTTGGTGCTGGGGCTGCCCTGCGCTTTGCCCATGGCGGCGCTGATTTCCCGGCAGCGTTTGCCGTGCTCGATCCAGAACTCCCGGGTTCCTCTATCGCGGCTGGCGATCGTGAAGCCGTCGTCGGCTTTGGGGTGTGAGAAAAAGGTCGGGTTAAAATCGAGGGCGATTCCCAAGTGGTGGGCCCAATCGATCCAGTTCTGAAAATGTTCTACTTCGATCTCGTCACGGTCGATTTTCTTGCCGCCGTGCTCCAGGTACATCGCGTGGAGGTTAAAGCGGTGGGTGCCCGGGATGAGTCGGGAAGCGAATTCAAAGTCCTGGCGAATCTCGTCGGCGGTGCGCGCTTTTCCTGGATACGAGCCGGTGGCCAGAATTCCGCCGCCGGTGATCTGGCCCACTCCCTCCAGGCCACCCACATCGTCCGCCTGCCAGCAGTTAATGCTCACCGCCACCTGTTCCAGTTGCTGCAATGCTGCTTCGGTATCGATGCCGAGCTCGGCGTACTGCGCTCGGGCATCCTCGTAGCGCGCGGTGATGTTTGAGTGTTCCATGGTGACCTCCCGTATCGTATGCCTCTGATCTTACCACGGAGACCGCCCTCCCGCGATGGACAAAGGTACCGAATCGATGTACGTTTTTGTCACGTGCCGGAGCTTACCCGCAACCACGTTCAGTACTTCGTGCCACCCCCGCCGGTGCGTGCCTTGGGTGTTCACTGCCTGGACGCCGGTGCTGCCTGGACGCCGCCGGGGTTCGCCTATCCCTTAGTACCGGAGCAGCATCCGCGCCAGTATCGAACCGTCGCCGCCGGTGGCCGGCGCCTCTCAGAGTATCAGGTGGTCTATATCTCGCAGGGAACGGGGTGGTTCGAGAGCGGGTCCCAGGGACGGGGTCCGGTGGAGGCGGGAACGGTGTTTCTTTTGCGCCCCGGTGACTGGCACCGCTACGCACCGGACAGCGAATCCGGGTGGCAGGAATACTGGATCGGCTTCACGGGGAATGATGTAGAGCAGATCTGGAGCACGCTGAACTTGGGACAGACTCGGGCGGAGATGGTAGGACCCGATGCGCAGGAGGACCTGAAATACCTGTTTCTCCGCGGATTGCGGCGATCGGTACAGCCGGATGTGGCGGATCAGGTAGAACTTGCCGGCATTCTTCAGGAGTTGCTCGCCCGGATCGCCCGGGCCCTGCAAATTGGCGATCTCGACAAACGATCCGATCATCGCTTCGAGCGGGCCCGGGAGTTGATGTTGGCGCAGATTCATGGCCATATTGAAACGGTGCAGCTGGAACAACACGTGGGCTGCAGCCGGTCGACGCTGCACCGTTTGTTCCTGCAACGTACCGGCACATCTCCGTATCGGTACTACCTGGGACTAAAAATCAACGCAGCAAAATGGGAGCTGGCGCACACGAGCCACGCAATTAAGGAGATCGCCCGCACGTACGGATTCAGCGATCAATACCACTTCTCCCGAGTGTTTTTTGAGATCGCCGCAGTTCGACCGAGTCGTTGGCGATCCGATCATCGGTCAGCCGCTGAGGCGCGACCGGCCCACATGCAATAAGGATGCTACTATGGAATACGAAAGTGACTACGATGTTCACCGCCTGGACCTGCGAAATCTCCGCATGGACGATTATCCCCAGGTCAAACGTCTCATGGACAAGGTATACCCCGACCTGGACGGAGCATGGCCCAAGCAGGTGATCGCCGCGCTTATTCAGCGATTTCCCCAGGCGCAGTTTGGTATCGAAGACAACGGTACGATTGTTGCGGTGGCGCTGACGGTTCGCGTGGACTACCAGCGCTTCTCCGCCGCCCATAGTTATGCCGAATTGCTGGAGGGTAGCTCGTCGGTGCTCCACAATCCCCACGGCGATGCGATGTACGGGCTCGATGTGTTTGTCGATCCCGATTATCGGGGATTTCGGCTGGGGCGCCGCCTGTATGACGCGCGGAAGGAACTATGTCGAGAGGAGAACTTTCGTGCGATTCTCGCCGGCGGGCGCATTCCGGAGTACCACAAATACGCCGCGGAGATGACACCGCAGGAGTATATCGAGAAGGTGAAGCGCCATGATCTCCACGATCCGATTTTGACTTTTCAGTTAGCCAACGACTTTCAGGTGAAGCGAGTCCTGGAGGATTACAACCCCGACGATCTCCGGTCAGACGGCAACGCCACACTGTTGGAATGGGTCAACATCTTCTACCAGCGCAACCAGCCGGCCCTGGTGAACGCGCCGAAGCGAAACGTCCGCGTGGGCTTGGTGCAGTGGCAGATGCGTCACGTCAGTTCCCTGGAGATGTTCCTGGAGCAGGTGGAGTTCTTTGTAGACGCGATCGCCGACTACCAGAGTGACTTCTGCGTGTTTCCGGAGTTCTTCAATGCCGCACTCATGGGTCTGGGAGATCAGGAGACCAGCGTCGCTGCCGTGCGGCACCTATCTACCTATACATCTCAGATGCGCGATGCCCTGTCCCATTTTGCCGTGACCTACAATGTGAATATCGTGGGGGGGAGCATGCCGGAACTTCAGGTGGAGGAGGACGGCACGGAAACGATGTACAACGTGGCGTATCTGTTTCATCGCGACGGCAAGATCGAGGCGCAGTACAAGCTGCATATCA
>JAWOCO010000088.1:0-2676 GCA_046483765.1 Alkalispirochaeta sp.
GGATTCCGGCTATTTGCTTACGGAGTCGGCGGTGATTCGCTATCACATGGGTGATGAGGAGGCGCTGGCGGCGTTCAGCAGCGCAGACTCCCTGGCGATTTCGGCGTTTACGCATATGCAGCTGATCAGCAATCGGTACTTGCGACGGTATTCGGTGGCGCTGGAGAAGTTCTTCGATCACTTCAACGTGCAGCGGCTGGACTTGGATGCCACGGTCACTCATCGGGCGCTGACGCTGATGGAGCTTTTCGGCTACCTTTCGCAGCGTTCGATCGGGCTATACCCGGAGGAGGCGATTGTTGCCGCCACCGCTCTGGTGACCAACATGACGGTTCTCGCCACCGAGGTGGGCCGGTATGCGCAGATACCCAACTTGAAGGTGGCGGAGCTCACCGCGGACGGCGTGTTTCCGGTCAGTTCCAGTTCGCACCGTCTGCCGATCGGGCCGAACCGGCTCAAGCTGAACGGCCCGTACATGGTGGGCACCCGCTGGTAACCGCGGCGGCGGGGTGTTGGGGCTGCCGGTCGCGGCGGGGCCTGCGGACGGTGCGGGCCAGCGGACGGTGTTGAGGCTGCCGGTCGGCCTGGTGCCCGCGGGCGCGGGGCCTGCGGGCTGTGTGGGGGCTGCCCGCAGACCCGGCTGGGGGTCAGCCTACCACGGCGTCCATGAGGCGGCCGATGCGGCTCAAGAGTTCGCCGTGGTGGCCTTCGACGATGCAGACGTGGTGGGGCATGCCGCGCTGGACTTGCGCTTCGAACCAGTCGCGGATGTCCACGTGGTCGGTGTGAAATACGCCGTTGGTGGCCATGAGCTCGCGGGTGGGCGCCACGGTGGTGCCTTCGAGGATGCTCATGTGGTATTCGCCGTCGAAGCGCCAGATGCGAAAGAGGGTTGCTTCCATTTCTTCGCGGATGACTGACTGCACCACGGTGGGCCGTTTGTTGTTGAACTGTACGGAGAGTTCCAGGGAGTCCGGCCGGCACAGCTGAAAGGGGGCGGCGCCGGTGTGCCAGATGGTGATCGTTTCCTCGTCGTGGTGGAGCCAGTCGGAGAGGTATACGGGGCCGATGCCGGCGCTTTCGGCGATGCGGCTGCAGAGCGAGCCGTCCACGTCGCCTTCCATGGCGATGGGGAATCCTTCCGATACCATCCGCGCCAGGGCCAGGTAGGGCCAGTGGCCGAGCTCGCTGGGGAGGTCGGGCCAGCAGCGAAAGGCGAGGCTGTCCAGGTTGTTTTCGGCGAAGAACTCCCGGAAGGCGCGGTAGTAGCGCGCCTGCATGGCGAGCTCTTCGCTGGGGGTGGGGTTGCCGCCGGGGGTGGGGCCGGCCGCAGCGCCGGTGGCGGAGGCGTTGCCGGCGCCCGCAGCAGAGCCGTTGCCGGTGGCTACCCCCGCCTCCTGGGCATCCGCCGACCACGGCAGGGTCATGGCGGTGAACGTCTTGAGCTCGTCGGCGATGTCGGCGTCGCTGTAGGAGCGCACGCGCTGGATGAGTTCCACGGAGCTCAGGTGGTAGAGCTGGGAGCCCAGGGCATCGCTGAGGAAGACGGGGTCGGCGTGGAAGTCGACGAATCCCGGGGCGTGATTGCCGATGAGCCCGAGGATACGATTTTCTACGCTGTCGGCGGCGTGGATCGCACGAATGGCGCGATCCACTTGATAGACGATCTCCCGGTCTTCCGGGTCGCCGTAGACGATTTCCAGGGGATGGCCCAGCTGCCGCAGCGTGGCGCTCATCACGTGGGTTCCCACGAGGGAGTTGGCGCTGATCATGCGGCCGGTGGGTTTCTCCGGGGTGGCCCACATGAGTAGCGGTCCGGACCACAACCGGGAGAGGAGCGGCGCCAGCCGGCCGTCAGAGATGGTGGGCTGCACCACCACCAGCACGGTCACATCCGCCACGCGGCACTGCTCCACCGCTGCGCGCAGTTCTTGCTCGTCGGCGATGTTCGGTGAGGGGGTGGTCACGGGGTAGGGCAGCGCCGCGAGCGCCTGGGTGATGCGCGTCTTGGTGGCGGCGCCCCACTCCGGGTCGAATCCGGCCCGTTTGCGTCCCATGATGAGCAGGCCCACTTGGGGGTCCTGGATAATGCCTGCTGCCCGTGCTGCCTGGTTCACTTCAATCGCCATAATCCTGTCTTCCTTCTGCTGGATGTTTTATTTATTTTCAGAAACTAACTAACAGTCTGGGATCATAGTACACGCGCCTGGTCGTCCCGTAAAGGGTTTATGCGCCGCCCGGCGGCCGCTGCCAGCCGAGAAACCAGATCGATAGCGGGCGCATGTTGAGCGGGGCCCGAAACCGCCCCGTCCCGTCCAGGGCGGCGGGGGTACGAAACTGCAGTGCGCGGCCGCCGTTTCCGTGGAGCGTGGCGGTGAGCGCGTCACTCATCTGCTGCGCCTCGCCGTGCATGCCGTAGTGCTCAAGCATCGCCACCGCGATCCAGGCGGAGCCCACCAGGACTTCGTTCACCTGGAGCTCGTCACCGCCGTCGCCCTGGTATTGGGTGCGGTCCGGGGCGGCAACCAAGAGGGGGCCCACGGTTCCCTGGTGATACTGCTGGTGGTTGTAGCGCACCACCGCGCGCAGGTGGGAGGCGATGCGCTCCCGCCCGATTTCGTCGGAGAGGTGCGGAAACCCTGCCAGGTCCGCCAGGTAGAAGCCGATGAGCGCATC
>JAWOCO010000115.1:0-3974 GCA_046483765.1 Alkalispirochaeta sp.
TGCACCTCCAACTCACTGGGGCGTTCCGAGGAATGCACCTGCGCGATGTCCTCGAGGAGGCGGTCGTAGCGCAGGTTGTGGGAGAGGTCTGCGAAGGGGCGCCCCACGTCGGTCTTAATAATGTTGATCTGTCGCGCGGCGGGCGGCGTGAACTTGCGGATCGTCAAGTTTCCGTCAAGAAAGATGGTGCCGATCGCCGTACCGGAAAGGAGATTGTTCATGTCGTCGTTGAGCTCGGAGAGCTCGTCGATCTTCTTCTGATACTCGGAGTTCACCGTAATGAGCTCCTCATTTACCGATTGAAGTTCCTCGTTGGTACTCTGCAGTTCCTCGTTGGAGGAGAGCAATTCTTCATTGGTGGCCTGAAGCTCTTCGTTGGAGGTTTCCAGTTCCTCTATCGTGGCCTGTAGATTCTCCTTCGTGTGCTGCAGTTCATTTTCGAGATCGGAAATGCGGCGGCGAACGCTGTCTTCCACATCGAAGCGCTGCACGGGCAGATCAGCGGAGCGGTCGGGATGATCCTGCTTGTCAAACACGATGGCAAAAAAACGGGCGTTGTAGGCGCTTCGGAGCGGACGCACCGCCAGGCGGATCACCACATGGTCGGTATCACCGTGGGGGACTGAGATGTCGTCGTAGGCTACAAATTGGTTTTCCCGGATAGCGGTTTGCAGGGCGGTCCCCAACGGGATGTTTACCGACGGGCGCGCCATTTTCATGACGTCCAGATCCATTTTTCCGGTGGGAATCTGCAGGTACGTGGCCAGGTCGCCAAAGGTATGTACCACTTGCCGGTTCTCATCCACCACGACCGTCGGTGGCAGGTAATGCTCGATGAGCTCCTCGTACATCGGTTCCGTATTGCGCGACGGCTTGCGGTGGCTCGCGTGCGTGTGTCCCACCGTGGCCTGTGTCGCCTGAGTGGCTTCCAAGCGTTCTCTCCACCCCTCCGGGGTGTCTGGAGTGTTGAGCTCTATCTTGGGAGCAGCGCTACTTCCCTTATAGGCGAAGAGCTTCCACTTCGTGTCGATCGTGCGGAAATACGTGGTCAGATCGCCCACGGTCTCGCTGGAGCCGAGAAATAGATACCCCTCCTCGTTCAGCGAAAAATGGAAATTTGAAAGCACTTTCTTTTGTAGTACCGGTTGGAGATAGATCAAGAGATTGCGGCAGCTGATCAGATCGATTCGGCGAAAGGGAGGGTCCTTAAAGATGTTGTGATAGGCAAAGATCACCTTTTCCCGAATAGAGGGCACTATCTGATAACTCTCACCCTTGCGGACAAAGTACTTGGTCAGGCGCTCCGGCGACGCATCGGCGGCAATGCTCTCCGGGTAATTCCCGTAGGAGGCGAACTCGATCGCATCTTTGTCGATATCCGTGGCAAAGATCTTGATCTCATTGTGAAGAAAATGTAGCTCGGCGTATTCGGAAAGGAGGATGGCAATACTGTACGCCTCTTCGCCGGTGGAACAGCCTGCCACCCACACCCGGATCTGCTCGTGGCGCTCTTTGCCCTCAAAGATTGCCGGGATAACCTCTTCTGCCAACGTTTCAAACGCGGGGCGGTCCCGGAAGAACCGAGTCACACCGATGAGGATCTCCTTGAACAGCGTGGTGGTCTCGTTGGGCGATTCTTCCAGGAATTGGATGTAGCGTTGCACATCGTGGATCTGATTGATTCCCATGCGCCGTTCCAAACGGCGGAGGATCGTGTTCTCCTTATAGAAGGAAAGGTCTACGCCGGTCTTGCGCTTGATCAGTATGAAGATCTTGGTGATGGAGTTTGTGGCGCCCGCAGAGTCGGAGGATTCTTGGTCCACCAGGCGGACCTTGCCACTGACAAAGCTCTGGAGTTCCTCCGGAATCTGAGCGGCGGGCAAGATGAAGTCCACAATACCGGTAGAGATCGCGCTCCGCGGCATGCCGTTGAACTTGGCGTCTTCCTCATCCTGGACGATCACCAGCCCTCCGGCCTCTTTGATTGCCCGTAAGCCTCGGGTGCCATCACTTCCGGTGCCGGACAGGACCACCCCGACACCTCGTTCACCGGCATCCTCCGCCAAGGATTGCATGAAAATATCGATCGGCAGGTTGAGACCGTGCTCTTGCTCGGTGAGAAACAGCGTTCCCTGGTACACGGTCATGTTCTTCTTGCGGGGAATCAAGTGGATCACGCCCGGTCGCAGCTGTAACCCGTCCTCGGCCTGGGCGATCTGCATGGTGGTGTGTTTCGCGAGCAGTTCTCCCATCAGGCTCTTGTAATCGGGAGAGAGATGCTGAATCACCACAAAGGCAAAGTCCGTGGTGGCGGGCATATGATCGAAGAATGACTCCAGCGCTTCAAGGCCCCCGGCTGAAGCGCCGATCGCCACGATACGGAACTCGTTGGAGTCGGATGTCATTCAGCGCTCCCGGTGTGCGTCTTTACGGCGTTGAGGATCGTCTCACGGACAAAGGGTTTGCTGATATAATCATTCATACCCTCCTGCAGGAAGTGCTCTCGGTCGCCCTTCATGGAATGGGCGGAGATTGCAATGATCGGAATATTCCACTGGATCGAGTCGTCGCCGCGCCGGGCGCGAATAGCCCGGGTCGCTTCGACACCGTCCATGCCCGGCATGGAAATATCCATCAGGACCAGATCAAAGCGCTCACATTCGAGGCGGGCGATCGCATCGCGACCATTTCCCACTGATACTACCTGATAGCCTGCCTTTTCCAGGACGGTCCGGATAACCAGCAGATTGATCGCGTTGTCTTCAGCCACCAGAATCCGCCCCTGATCGCCGGCACCCCCGGAGGAGGGGATCTGTGCTGCCGTTTCGGTGGGCTCAGTGGCCGGAATCTCCAGCGGGACCGAAAAGAAGAAGCGGGATCCGGACCCCGGCACCGTCTCGAAGTAGAGCTGCCCGCCCATGAGCTGAGCCAACCGGCGGGAAATTGCCAGGCCAACTCCGTTTCCGTCGTAGCGCGTTTCCGTTTCCTGCACCGCCCGATTGAACGCGTCAAAGATGCGACGCTGTTCGGCGATGGAGATTCCCGGCCCCGTATCCGCTACCTCGAAGGTAAGCTCCCGGACAAAATCGGAAACCTCATCCTCCCGCACGCTCAACGTCACGGAACCGGTCTCGGTGAACGTCATCGCGTTGCTCAGCAGGTTGACTACCACCTGACGGATCCGGTTGCGGTCTCCGGCGAGGACTTCGGTCATAGCAGGTGGCGTTTTCAGGATGAGTTTCAGGTTTTTCTGTGCCGCCACCGGCTGAAACATCGCATCCAGTGTTGAGAGCAGTTCTCCCACGCGGAATGGACGGCGGTCGATATCCAGTTGCTCCGACTCGATTCGCGTCACGTCCCGCACGTCGTTGAGGATTGATAGGAGTGAGCGTGCCGCGCTGTGAATGGTGGTGACGTACCGGGTGAGTTCTTCGTTGTCCCCATGCTGTTCAAGCGCCAACTCACTCATGCCCAGAATCCCACTCATAGGCGTGCGTATTTCGTGGCTGATATTTGCCAGGAACACGCTTTTGGCACGACTGGCGGTGACCGCGTCGTCCCGGGCCAGAATTAGGTCATCCTCGATCCGTTTACGATCAGAAATGTCTACCACGGTGGTGAGACACTGCTGCTCGCCCTTGACGCTCTCCTGGCTGCGGCTCTCCATGCGCACCCAGATGAGCTCACTATTCCGGTTCTTGATCTGGAGTTCCACAGACTGTCGTTGCCCCACCTCGAAGATGCGGCGCAGGTGATTGAAGTAGGCCGTATGGTAGTCCTGAGCCAGGAACACCACAAAGGGCTTGCGATCGAGGTAGGTCCGGTCCGCCTTGAGCAACGCAGCTGCCGCATGGTTGGCCTCGATAATGGCACCTTCTTTGCTGAAGACAAAGTACGCCACCGGTGCAAAGTCGAAGAGTTGCTCGTACCGCTGGCGCGAGCGCTGCAGCTCTTCTTGTGAGGTTTGGAGCTCA
>JAWOCO010000316.1:0-13544 GCA_046483765.1 Alkalispirochaeta sp.
CACCAACGGAGACTTCCACGGTCGAGTCACCGACTATCTCCGGAGCCACACCATCGATACGGCGGCACGCTACTATCTGTGCGGGAACTGCGACATGATTTACGAAGCGTTCGACATCCTGCAGGATGCCGGCGTCCCGCACAACCAACTGTTTGCCGAGGTCTACTTCTAATGAAATACCATCTTGTACCGTTGGGCTGCCAAATGAACCAGTCCGATGCTGAACGAATTCGCACCATGCTGGAGGAGCTTGGCTATGAGCGCTCCCAGCGGGAGGAAGACGCCGATGTCCTGGGGGTGGTGGCGTGTTCCGTCCGGCAGAAAGCGATCGACAAGGTCTACAGCAAGATCCATAAGTGGAACGAGTGGAAAGATAGCCGCAACCTGCTGACCTTTGTGTCCGGGTGTATGTTGCCGGAGGACCGCGAGAAGTTTCTCAAGCGTTTCGATCTGGTGTTCACCATTAATGAGCTGCAAAGTCTCCCCGATATGATTCGGCAGTACGGCGTGGTTACCCCTACTTCCCTGGCGGAACCCACGGGGTCTGGGAGCGGCTCCGGTCGGAGTGACCACACCAAAGAAGATGGAGCCGGTCAGAGCCCGGCGGGTCAGGATCCCGCCGCACCGACTACCCCGGATTTCACCGCACCGCGGCTGTTCACACCGGCGATGCCTACCGGGCCCCACGGGGTTACCGAGGATATCCGGGACGGATTCTGGCACGTGAAGCCCACCTATACCTCGTCCATTGAAGCGTACGTCCCGATCCAGAACGGCTGTGACAAGTTCTGCACGTTCTGTGCCGTACCCTACACCCGGGGACGGGAAGTCTCGCGCCCCTCTCAGGAAATCCTGGCGGAGGTGGAGGAACTGGTGGCCGCCGGTTACAAGACGATCACCCTCCTCGGGCAGAACGTGAACAGCTACGGCTTGGACCGCCGCAGCAATGAGATGACCTTCAGCGAGCTCTTAGGAGAGATCGGCGGTCTCACAAAAGGGGCAGACGTGTGGGTGTATTTCACATCGCCCCATCCGCGGGATATGACCGACGACGTACTGGAGACGATCGCCACCTATCCCACGATCGGCAACCAGATCCATCTGCCGATCCAGAGCGGCGATGACAAAGTGCTGATCCGCATGAATCGCAACTACCGGGTAAGCGGGTACCGGCGCGTGGTGGAACAGGTTCGGGCCATTCTTCCCGGCGCCACGTTGTTCACCGATATTATCGTGGGCTTCAGCGGGGAGACTGAGGAACAGTTTCAGAACACCCGCGCCGCCATGGAAGAGTTCCGGTACAACATGGCCTATATCGCGATGTACTCCCCCCGGCCCGGCGCAGCAAGTTCCCGCTGGCAGGATAGCATCTCCCAGGATGAAAAGAAGCGCCGCCTCCACGTCCTCACCGAGGTGTTACAGGAGACCGGCATGGCGCACAACCGCGATCTCCTGGGCCACACGATTCCGGTGCTGGTGGACGGGTATGACCGGCAGCCAGGCTACCTCTCGGCAAAAACTGAGGGCCGGATTCCGGTGCGCATCCCCGATCCGGGATACCCCTTGATCGGCAGCTTTGCCTCGGTAAAGATCACCGATTGTCGTCCGTTGTCGGTCTTTGGGGAGGTGGTTTCCGCACCAATGGCGGTGGAGACCGCATGAGTACGCCCACGTCGGTGGCGTTTGAGACGCTGGGGTGTAAGCTCAATCAGTATGAAACCGATGCGATCGCCACGGAACTGCGGGAGCGGGGATTCTCCGTGGTGGACGGCACCCACGGCGCCGACGCCTATGTGATCAACAGCTGCACCGTAACCAACAAGGCCGACCGGAAGAGCCGCAACACGCTGAACCGAGCGGTTCGATCCGCTGGAACCGATGGGGTGGTCGTGCTGACCGGGTGTTTCGTGGACAGCCATAAGGAAGACCTGGTGGATAGCGCCGCCACCTACGTGGTGGACAACACCCATAAGAATACGATTCCCCAGGTCCTGGAAGCGCACTTCCGGGGTGAGGTGGTGGACCCCAATGACCTGGACCCCAACGTCTTCGGCTTTGCCGCGCCACAGCGCATCTTTCACACCCGTACCAACCTGAAGATCCAGGACGGCTGCGACAACTTCTGCACCTTCTGCATCATCCCGTTTGTCCGCGGGCGGGCGCGGAGTCGTCCGCCACAGGAGGTGGTGGACGAGGCGCGACAGGCGATCGCCAACGGGGCGCGCGAACTGGTGCTCACCGGGGTGAATATGAGCCGCTACACCGCCGCCGGCACCGATTTTGTCGACCTGGTGCGGGCGCTGCTGGCACTGGAGGGTGATTTCCGGTTGCGCATCTCCTCCCTGGAGCCGGATCAGCTCGACGAGCGCTTTAGCGAGCTCTTCCAGCACCCCAAGATGTGTCCCCACCTGCATCTGTGCCTGCAAAGCGGAAGTGACCGCATTCTGCTCGCCATGCGCCGCATGTATACGATCGGTCAGTATCTGGACGTGGTGGATCAGTTGCGCGCTATCGATCCCGATTTCACGATCACCACCGATGTGATCGTCGGCTTCCCCGGTGAGGGGGAGACGGAGTTTGCCGAGAGCCTGGCCGTGGTAGACCGGGCGCAGGTGGCCCACGTGCATATGTTCCCCTACTCCCTCCGCAGTGGAACTCGGGCGGAACGCATGCCGCTGCACGTCTCGCCGGAGGAGAAACGCGCCCGGGGACAGCGACTGCAGGACGCCGCGGTGATACGAAAGCAACAGATCCGCCGACGGTTTGTTGGCCGGACACAGCGGGTGCTGGTGGAACAGGTGCACACCTCCCCGGAGGGGCCGGTGGCCACCGGGTTGAGCGAGTACTACCACCCGGTGCGAATTGTGTTCGGGGACGGCTCGCCCCAGGGCCGTTCCGACGAGGTCTTACCCACCGCCAATACGTTCTACGATGTGCAGATCACCGCCGTGGGGGATGGCGATGACCCGCCCCTGATTGCCCGGCCGCTGTCCTGATGGCACGCACCCTTATCGCCGCCTGCGGTGGTCCCGCGGTAGCGCAGGTACGCAAGACGTTTCCCGTAACTCCTGACGCCGACTCGCGGGCCCTGCTACACCGGCGTGGCCTCCTCCTGAGCCACGGGAGCCTGACACTGGCTGAGTTGCCGCCGCTCCGGGAGGCGCGTCCCGCTGCCGGAGATTCGCCGGCGAGTTTCCCTACCGGGGCTCCACTCGCTACTCCCGCCGCCGGCGACACGCCGGCGAGTTTCCCTACCGGGGCTCCACTCGCCAGTCCCGCCGCCGGCGACACACGTGGTGAGAACCGCAGCGACTCCAGCGCCGAGGAGGTTACCGCGGAACTGGCGTTCTACCTGGGGCACTGCCGGGAGTGTACGGCGGTGCTGGTGGTGATTCCCGCGCCGCGGCTGATACTTGCCGATCGGATTATCGCTCCCGGACGGCGGGAACTGATTCCAGATCTATTGGAACCGGCCTCCCGCATCGACGCTTCCGTTACGGTGACGGCAGTTGATGATGCGGTGGTGTGGGCCGCGGCGCAGTGGGCGCTGCGCCGGGTGGGTCCCCACCAGTTCTGGGTGGTGGGGCTGCCGGTGAAGATGCGCACCCCCGGCGGTGGAGAGAGGCCCGGCCGGCCGGCGGACGGGGACGCTGCAGACGGATACGCGGCAGACGGGCACCGGAGCGGTGCGCACGCCGCCCGCCCGCACCCCGCCGTTCCCCAAGCCGCCGACGTGCACGCCGCCCGCCCGCAGGCTTCCGCTCCGCGAACCGCCGATCCGCAGGCCACCGGCCCCGCTTCCGATAGCGCCACCCACCGCGGGTTGCGCTCGGTGGTGGCCGCCTTGGAGGAGCAAACGCGATGATCGCTTATGACCATATCTATGTGGAGCGTGACGCCCGGGAGGAGCCGGTGGCCCGGGAGATCATCCAACGGCTCTCACCGCAGCGCATCACCGAAATCGACGACGCGCAGCGCTTTTTCAAGCGGCCCGGCCAGGACTTTGCCCGGCAGAAATGGGCCCCCCGGCTGATCCTGGCCCGCAAGTCACACCACTTTCTGTACACCGGCAGTGAACGGGTGGCCAGCTTCGGCGCGGAGCGGCCGGTCCACTACAACGATGTGGTCAGAAACTGCCTGTTCGACTGCGACTACTGCTTCTTGCAGGGGATGCACCGTTCCGCCAACATCCTGGTCAATGTGAACCTGCCGGACTACGTGCACGCCGTGGACCTGCACCTGGCGGAGCAAGGGCACCTCTATCTGAGCATCAGCTATCTCAGTGATCTGCTGGGCTTTGAGCGGCATTTCGGCATGGTCCGCCGCTGGATCGAAATCGCCCGGGAGCGACCCGATCTGGAGGTCGAGGTCCGCACCAAGAGTGACGGCTTTCCTACGATTGCCGACCTGCCGCCCCATCCGGGAATCGTACTGACCTGGTCGCTGTCACCGGACGTGGTTGCCCGCCGCAGTGAGGCGGGAACCGCCGCCTTCGCCCATCGCCTGCTCGATGCGCGGCGGGCGGCGCAGCAGGGGTGGCGCGTGCGCTTGTGCTTTGATCCGATCATCATCACCGACCGGTGGCAGGCGCACTACGACGCCGCCATTACCGAGGTGTTTCGGCGCATGCCGAGGGGATCGGTGGAAGAGGTAAGTTTCGGAGTATTTCGCATGCACCCCGATTTTCTGCGCCGGATTCAGGCGTTCCGCTCGGCGGAATCACTGGAGCGGGGCGTTCAGGTGGGCACCGGCGTGGCGGCGTACGAAGATGAACTACGGGAAGAGGTGTTTGAGTTCATGCGGGAGCGACTCACCCCGCATATGCCGCCGGAGCGCATCCACCCGGTTCACGGCTGAGGCAGGTCGGGGTCGCCGGCGTCGCTGCGTCCTGCCGCGCGGAGGATGCGGTCCCGCAGACCGGCGGAGGCGGGGCCCTGCGGCAGTTCGACGTACAAACAGCCCACGCCATCTTCTTCAGCCCGACGGAACTCGCGGTAGAGGCGCTGCGCGTACTCGGTGGGAGAGCTCATGCGTACCAGATCCAGTTCAGCCGTATCCGCGGGGGCGACTTCCACCGCAGCAGTCACGAGAACGCGCGCGGGCCCTGCGGCTCCTTCGTTCCCGACGGGCCCCTCCGCAGCCCCTACACGCCCTGCGGCCTCCGCCGCTTCATCAGGCCCCGCCGGAAGCGCCGGTAGCGCGGAGCGCAGCGCGCGCCAGTTCTCGGCGTAAAACGCCACCACCGGCACCGTGGGCTGGTAGTGGCGATATCGCGTGCCCGGCGAGCGCTCCCGCCCCGGGGAGGAGGGATCACGATCTTCACCTCCGAACACCGGTACTCCCGTTTTCTCCTGCAGCTCCTCAGCGGAAATGCTGCCCGGTCTGAGAACGCGGAGCGTATCAGGATCGGTTCCATCTACTACGGTGGATTCGATGCCGATGTCGGTATCACCCCCGTCCACGATTGCACTCACCCGCCCCTCCATCTCCCAGCGCGCCATGGCGTAGGAGGTGGGACTGGGACGCCCACTGCGATTGGCGCTGGGCGCGGCGATCGGTACGCCGGCGGCGGCGATAATAGCGGTTGCGCCGGAATGGGCCGGCACCCGGAGCGCCACGGTATTCAGCCCACCCCGGACCACCGGCGAGATCCCCGCCGGCGCCGGCACCACCACGGTGAGTGGGCCCGGCGCGCACGCCTCCAGCGCTCTACGGGCGGCGGCCAGCTGCTGGGGAACCATCGCCAGCGCGGCTGCAACCGAGGGGACATGCACGATCAGCGGATTATCCTGGGGCCGCCCCTTGGCGGTAAAAATTGCCCGCACCGCATCGCCGTTAGTGGCATCCGCCGCGAGCCCGTAGACGGTCTCGGTGGGAATCACCACGAGCTCTCCGCGGCGCAGGAGTTCCCCGGCGGTCTCGATCTGATCCAGCCCCAACAGGGCGGTCTGCCGGGGCGATGGGCAGGGAACGTTAGACTTTGACGTAGACCACCCCGTCTTCAACCATCACCTCATACGTCTTCACCGGCCGGGTGGCGGGCAGATCGCGGACCGCGCCGGTCTTAATGTCAAAGCGAGAACCGTGTTTTGGACAGTACACATCGGTTCCCATGATAATGCCTTCACTCAATTCGGAGTACTCATGACTGCAGGAGTTCTCCGTGGCGTAAATGCCGTCTTCCAGCTTGTACAGCGCGATCTCTTTCCGCCGATGCACAAACTTCTTCGTTCGCTGAAACTCATCCTCGCGACACACTTCGCGCCATTTTGCCATCTCGTCTCCTATGTCCTCATCCTAAAAAAGGGGCTTCGGCCGTAACCGAAGCCCCATGATGCTTCTCCGCGTGGCAGTCCCGGGGCTTACTCAGCCTCCGCGGCGATCCGGCTCTCCACGATTTCGTGGATCTCATCGACGATCACCTCGGGATACTTTCCCACCACTTCTTCAAAGAACCCCTGTACCAGCAGGTGTTTGGCCTCCTCCGGGGAATAGCCGCGGCTGTTGAGATAGAAAATCTGGCTATCGTCTAGTTTTCCAATCGTGCTGCCATGGCTACAACGAACCTCATCGGTATGGATCTCCAGGGTCGGAATGGAGTCCGCCCGGGCATCATCACCGAGAACGACGTTGTTATTGGTGAGGTAGGCATCGGTATTGAGGGCATCGTGGTTCACGCTAATCAATCCCTGATAGACGCTGTGCGCTTCATCGGTAACCGCGCCCTTGTAGAGGGTGAGGCTATGGGCATTGGGATCCACGTGGTGCTGCACGGTGCGCAGATCGATGTGCTGGTCCTCGTGCGGGAAGTAGACTCCCCCGATGAAGGCATCGCCCCCGGCGCCATCCATGTGCACGTCGTAGCGGTACTTGCTCAACATGCCACCGAAGGCACCGGTATACACGTGAAGGGTAGCGTCCCGACCCACCGAGCCAAAACCGTTGGAGAAATAGGTGGAATCGATATTTACGTTCTGCATCCCGTAGCAGTCGATCCGACCGGCGTTACCCACAAGCAGGTCTACCGCCTCGTTGAAGAGGACCTCTCCATCTTCCGCGCCGCGAGAGCGGTGGACCACGGTAAACCGCGCGCCTTCATCGGCGATCGCCACCAGTTGCGGGGAGCGGAGCATCTGATCTCCGGACTCATCGAAGGTCACCACGAAGGGATCCTTGAGTTCCACGAAGCGCGGGACGTACAGAATTGCGCCGTGGGTCATCGTAGCGTAGTGCCACACGGCGATGCGGTTATCGGCGTTCTCCAATCCCCGCAGCAACACCTGCTTCACCTTGTCCGCCAACTCCCCGGTTACGGCACCGGCGATGGCAGCTTGCAGTGATACAAAGACGACTCCCTTTTCCTGGAGCCCCTCCGCCATGGAGCGACGCAACCCGGAGGTATTGGAAAACGTCATGGAACCGGAGTGTCCCACGGGATTCTCCACCTCGGCATCGGCGCCGGCGGCGATTTCAAAGGCGTACTCATCGAACGTATACATCGATACGTCCGTTCGACGAAACTCCTCATCCTGGGACGTGGGCCATTCCATTTCGGCGAAGCGGTTTACCGCCGCCTCGCGTACCTCGCGGAGCCATTGCGGCTCGCTGCGGTTGGCCACAAAGGACCGCAGCGTCTCCACTGAGGAATCAGTACATGTTTCCACGCTCATCCGACGGAACCCTCCATCTCGAGCTCAATCAGCCGATTGAGTTCCACGGCATACTCCATGGGCAGCTGTTTGACCAGCGGATCGAGAAAGCCGTTGACGATCATCGTGGCAGCCTCACCTTCATCGAGGCCGCGGCTCATCAGGTAAAAGAGCTGGTCATCCGAAATCTTGCTCACCGTCGCCTCGTGCTCAATGGCGACGTCGTCCGACTGAATATCCATGTACGGATAGGTGTTGGTGGTGCTCTCGCCATCGATCAACAGCGCGTCACACTCTACCTTACTGCGGGCGTTTACCACTCCCTCGTCTACCTTGATATGACCACGATAGGTGGAGGTACCTCCATCTTTACTGATCGATTTAGAGGTAATCTGAGATGTGGTGTTGTTGGCGGCGTGAACGATCTTGCCGCCGGAGTCCTGCTCTTGCCCCTTCCCGGCAAACGCGATCGACAGCACTTCGCCATGGGCGCCGTCGCCCATGAGATACACCGCGGGATACTTCATGGTGCGCTTGCTGCCGAGGTTTCCATCAACCCACTCTACGGTGGCGTTCTTTTCTGCTACGGCCCGTTTGGTGACCAGGTTGTAAACGTCGCTGGACCAGTTCTGGATCGTGGAGTACCGGACCCGAGCGCCTTCGTGGGCGATAATTTCCACCACCGCGCTATGGATACTATCGGTGGTGTAGATCGGCGCGGTACAGCCCTCCACGTAATGGACGAAGGAACCTTCGTCGGCGATGATCAGCGTCCGCTCAAACTGCCCAAAGCTCTCCGAGTTAATGCGGAAGTAGGCCTGCAGCGGCACATCCACGTGTACTCCCTTGGGGACGTACACGAAACTTCCGCCACTCCAGACCGCGCTGTTGAGCGCAGCAAACTTATTGTCGTTGTAGGGGATAATGGTACCGAAATACTTCTTTACGAGCTCCGGGTGCTGCTCAATCGCGTGTTCCGGGGAGAGGAAGAGTACTCCCTGCTTCTCGAGGTCCTCTTTGAGACTGTGATACACGACTTCAGAATCGTACTGCGCTCCCACCCCGGCGAGGAACTTCTGCTCCGCCTCGGGGATCCCCAAGCGATCATAGGTGTCCTTGATCTCTGACGGAAGGTCGTCCCAACTGCGGGCACCGGCGGTCTCCGTGGGGCGCGCATAATAGAAGATCTCGGAAAAATCGATATCACTCAGGTCCGCACCCCAGGAGGGCATGGGCTTACTGTTAAACGCCGCCAGCGACTTAAGCCGGAACTCGAGCATCCACTCCGGCTCGCCTTTTGCCTCACTGATCGACCGAACAACGTCTTCGCTCAGACCTTTCTTGGTCTTGAAAACCGACTTGTCCTCGTAATGAAATCCATATTTATAGTCATCAAGCTGTACTTGTTCACTACTCATTCAGGGCCTCCTCTTGAATACCGTGCTGTTTCTTTACCCAGTCATAGCCTTTAGCTTCCAGTGCTTCTACCAGCTCGCTTCCGCCGGAGGTAACGATCTTGCCCTGGTACATGATATGCACGTAGTCGGGCTGAATATGGTCCAGAATCCGCTGATAATGCGTGATGATCAGAGCCCCGAAATCGGTCTCAGCCCGGAGCTTGTTGACACCCTTGGCAACGATCTTCAGCGCATCGATATCCAGACCACTGTCGGTTTCGTCGAGAATCGCGAACTGCGGCTCCAGCATCAGCATTTGCAGGATCTCCATGCGCTTCTTCTCACCACCGGAAAAGCCGGTGTTCAGATAGCGGTTAATGAAGCCCTGTTCCATGTCCATATAGTCCATGGAAGCGCGCAGCCGCTTTACAAACGTCTTGGACTTTTCTTCGTCACCGCCGAAACGGATCTCCGAGGCTCGCTTCAGGAAGCGCCCCACGGACACGCCGGGGATTTCCACCGGATACTGAAATGCCAGATACAGCCCCAACAACGCCCGCTCGTGGGGTTCCATTTCCAGGATGTTTACCCCGTCCACGAGGATCTCCCCACCGGTAACCTCATAGGTCTCGTTACCGAACATCACGTTGGACAGCGTGGACTTCCCGGAGCCGTTGGGCCCCATCAGGGCGTGTACTTCCCCACTGTTCAGCGTCAGGTCCACTCCGTTGAGAATCGGGGTGTCCTCAATCTTTGCTTGCAGATTCTTTATTTCGATCTTCACAGTCAAACTCCTCTTCAGTTGTGCGTGCGTTGTCGGATCAAATCGGGTACCCGAGATCCAGGCGGGCTTCCTCACTCATGAACTCGATGCTCCACGGCGGATTCCACACCAGATTGGTCACGACGTTGTCGTAGCCATGATCTTCGCGAATCACCGTCACCATATCTCCGGTTATCTGATCTCCCAGGGGACAGCCTGGATAGGTGAGCGTGAAGTCCACTTCAACCTGGTCTTCATCCACATCTATCCGATAGATCAGTCCCACATCGACGATATTGATGCCGATCTCGGGATCGATAACTTTTTTCAAGGACTCAAGAATATCGGTCTTGCTAACCATGTTCACCTTCCCTAACTCTTTCCGTAAAATACTCTCAATGGCGGCTGCCTTCAAGCACTTTCGGATAATTTTTCGGAATAATTCTTAACAACAACGGCGATTCATCGGATGCCGTAAATGACCGTCGGCAGTATACTGACCAGGGAATGAGAAAGGAAGGTCTCTCGTGCAGGTATTATTGATTCTGTGCCATCCAAAACAGGGAAGTCTGAACCACGCCGCCGCGGAACGAATCATGGGCGCGCTCAACGACGAGGGGCACACCGTTCATCTGCACGATCTGTACCAGGAACACTTCCAGCCGGTTCTGGAAAACGAGGAAATCGCGCGACGCTTCAGCTTTGACGACCTGTTCACCATGCACGCGCGGGAACTGCGGGAAGCGGCGGGCCTTATCTTTATTTATCCCGACTGGTGGGGCATGCCACCGGCGATGCTCAAAGGCTGGATCGACCGCCTCCTGCGCCCGGGGGTAGCGTTCGATTTCGAAGGGGCCGAATTTATGCCTAAAGAGAAGGTGCCGTTACTCGGCGGTAAACGGGCTCTGGTAATCAACACCACCGACGAAACCAACCCCCTCAGCCAGGAAGCGATGTACGCCCTGTGGCGGGAACGAGTCTTCGGATACGTGGGAATCACCGACATCGCCTTCAAGACGTTCTACAACGTCCGCGAAAGTACCGGCCGACAGCGGCGACAGTGGCTGCAGGAGCTGGATGATCTGGCGCGGCGCTTCGTATGATTACGAAGTTTATCGAACCGTGGGTTCTGTTTCCCGGTAATCTTATCATTCTGCTGGCACTGATCGCACTCATGCTGTTTCGCACCCGTCGGCATATGCTCCGCTGGGGCCAGCCTCCGGCGGCCACGGCAGCGGTCGCCGCCAGCGCCACCTTACTCAGTGGTGTGGCGCTCCTGCTGTATGTGGCGTCCACCGCAATCGTCACCGATCGTGTCATGGGGGCGCTGGAGCGCTCAATCGCGCCGGCTTCGGCGGCGGAGCTTACCCGCGCCCAGGCGGTGGTGGTTCTCGGCGGAGGCGTGGTGTCCCAAAGCCCGGCGGAGCGGACCCTGCAGGAACTGGACGGGGAACCGGTGTCGGGACGAGCCGCGGCCTCCCTCAGTCCGGAAGCGGAATCGCGCCTGCTCCATGGCGTTCGTCTGGCGCGTCGCTTACAGGTGCCGCTGGTGGTCTCCGGGGGGCGGGTATTGGCGGCTGAGGAAGTCCCGCCGGAGGCGGAAGTGGCGGCGGCGCTGGCCCGAGACCTCGGGATTCCCCGGGACATGCTGCGAGTCGAAGAAGCGAGCCGAACCACGGCGGAAAACGCCCGCTTCACCGCGGAGCGCTTCGAGTTTCAACGGGTGGCGGTGGTTACCAGTGCCTATCACATGCGCCGCGCACTGCTGGCGTTTGATCGGGAAGGTCTTACGCCGCTCCCGGCGCCGGCGGCGTATCGCCGGGACCAGCGGCCCCTGCGGCCGGTGATGTTCATGCCGGGCGCCACCAATCTAAGAGACACCGCCACGGTGTTGCGGGAACGGGTGGGGTTTTTGTGGTATCGAATGACGGTGTAGCCGTTCCCGGTTACGAGTCCACATCTTCCAGATTGGTGGATAGCGAGAAGAGCGAACTTCGCACATAGACCACCGGCATCGGACTCATTTCAATAGGCGTCGTCACAAAGACTTCTACATCCAGATGGATTCCACCGGGAGCCGAAAGGGTGGTAGCGATGCCGGTCCCGACCCCCGCCAGTACCCGGGGAACGGTGGCGAGGGCGTAGTCGCTCTGGTAGATGCCGATATCCGCGACGCCCAAGGCACGCAGGGAATGAAACCGAATATGCTCGATCGTATCCCCAGTTTCGTCGTCGGAGCCTAAGTTGAAGGAGGCGGTGTTGGCGACAAACGCTCCGCGCCGGGTGCTGATCGCCCCGTTATCAAAACCGCGGACGGAGTCAAACCCGCCCAGGCCGGTCGTGTCACTGCGATCCTGGTTCCACACGACCAACGGGGAATAGATCTCCATGCGATGGCGCCACCGCCATCGATCAAAGGCGCGATGGTGCAGCAATGCCGCTAGGCGACCGCGGAGATCCACCGCAGACTGCGATTCGAGTTCCGTGCGCTGGGTGACCTCGATGCGGAACCACCCTCCCACCGTCTCCGGAGTCTGGGAGGGAAGCACCGGGCGCAGATCGGACACCTGCCACGCCAGCCGGGGAAACACATCCACCGATTGCCCGGCCTCGCCGTTCTGAGTGAAGCGAATGTCTTCGCGCACTTCCGTGGAGAGCTGGAACGTGCCGCGCCATCCGGACCAATCGGTGCCCACCGTGGCGTGGCGGGCACGATCGATCGACTCCGTGGCCTCAGGCACCAGTGGGGGCTCGGTATTCGCCTCAACTCCGAGTTCTACGAAGGGCGTCAGACTGATAGCGCCCAGATTTCGGCTCAGCGAAACGTCTCCAGCGATCGACCCGGTGATGAAGTCTATACTAGATGCCACGGTAAACGCGGCCTCCCCCACGGGGATCGATGACTGCTGCTGGACGATACCGGAGGGGAGTTCAATTTCCAGGTCCGGCTGCACTCGGGCGCGCACCGTATCGACCTGCACCGAGGCGTTCTGGCCGTATCCCGCGGCGGCAACAATCACCAGGACCACCGCAGTGATCGACGGTCTACGCAAATCTGCGAATGATCGCATTGCAGCTTCCGGCGTAGCTTCCACCAAAGAGATTCAGGTGATTCAACAGGTGGTACAGATTGTAGATATCCCTGCGCTGTTCGTAGCCGGGAACCAGGGGCCATTCCGCCTGATAGGCGCGGTAAAAGTCGGAAGAAAAGCCGCCGAATAGTTGGGTCATCGCCAGGTCCGCCTCCCGATGACCATAATACACCGCCGGATCGATGAGTACCGGTTCGTTGTCTTCCGAGACCATGTAGTTGCCGCCCCACAGATCACCGTGGAGGATCGATGCCCCCCCTTCATCCAGGGCGGGAATCAGGTCGGGAAGCTTGCGGACTAACGACCGGACGCCCCGCTCCATGGCGGCATCCCCGCGCCCCTGCTTCCGGGCAAGCTCCACTTGAAAGAGGAGCCGCCGCTCACCGAAGAATTCATGCCAGTTGACCATCCACCCGTTGGGCTGGGGGGTGGCGCCGATATGGTTGTCATCAGAAAATCCGCAGCGGGGGGAGCGGTTGGTGCGGTGCATTTGCGCCAGCTTCTCACCAAAGCGACTCCAGAAATCACCCCGGGGGCGGCCGGTGGAAATCCACTCCAGCAGCAGGTACTGCTGGTCGCCGGCCACGAACAGCACCACCGGCATCGGCACGCGCGGTCCCTGCGCCTGAACCAACGGTAGGAG
>JAWOCO010000037.1:0-2982 GCA_046483765.1 Alkalispirochaeta sp.
CTTTGGAATCGCTGGTGGACTCTTGGCTCTCGCCATGGTGGTGGGGCTGGTGGTTCTCAATCGAACCCAGGGCGGGCGATCGGTGGGTTCTCCCAAGCTGGCGGAGGGGACACTGGCGCCGTGTCCGGAGAGCCCCAACTGCATCAGTACGCGGGCTCCCGCGGAAGATACGCGGCACTTCGTTGATCCGATTCCCGTTGCCGGTGAGCCGGACAAGGTGATCGCGGCGCTTGCCGCCATCATGGAGGAGCAGCCGCGGATGCGCGTCATCGAGCGGGGAGACCGCTACGTGCGTGCCACCGCCACCAGCACGCTCTTTCGCTTCGTGGATGATGTGGACTTCCTGGTTGATTCGGAAGCAGGGCTGCTCCATATGCGTTCCGCCTCCCGCGTGGGTCAGGGAGATATAGGCGTAAATCGGAAGCCGTATGAGTTCTTTCGTGATGCGCTGAGCCGTCGGTAGTCAGAGTAGCTACTGGTCACCCCTGCAGCTACCGGGGCGCCTCGTATCCCGCGGGAGCGCCGTTCACCGAGAGTACCACCTGCCAGAGTTGGTTCTTGCGGACCCGGAAGCTCGCGGCGCAGGAGAGGAGGTAGTACTTCCACATCCGATAGAAGCGCTCCCCGTAGCTGTCTGCCAGTTCCGGCCACGCGGGTTCGAAGTTCTGAAACCAGTGCATCAGCGTGGTGTCGTAGTCGGGACCGAAGTTGTGCCAGTCCTCCATGACGAAGAGCTCTTCGGTGGCGTCACCGATCTGGCGCACGGAGGGCAGCATTCCGTTGGGAAAGATGTAGCGGTTGAGCCACGGTTCCGTGGCGTGGACGGAGCGGTTGCCGCCGATCGTGTGCAGCACAAAGAGTCCGTGCTCCGGCAGGAGACGGTGCACCGTTTCCATGAAACGGCGGTAGTTGCGGTACCCCACATGTTCAAACATGCCGATAGAGTAGATGCGATCAAAGGATTCCTGGATATCGCGGTAGTCCTCCAGCCGAATCTCCACCGGAAGCCCCTGACATAGCTCCTGACCGTAGCGCTGCTGCTCTTGGGAAACGGTCACTCCCACAACCGAACAGCCGTAGTGCTCAGCCACATACTTTGCCGCGCCGCCCCAACCGCATCCGATATCGAGGACGCGCATTCCTGGCTCCAGCTGCAGCTTTCGGCAGACCAGATCGATCTTGGCCTCCTGTGCGGCGTCCAGCGTCCTCGCCGATTTCCAATAGCCGCAACTGTAGACCATGTTTCGATCCAGCATGCGCTGGTAGAGGTCGTTGCCCACATCGTAGTGCTGCTGTCCCACGATCCACGCCCGCGTCCGGTTCTGCATGTTGAGGAGCATCGCCTCCAGCAGGTCAAACGCCAGGACCCGCGCCACCACTTTCCGGTCCAGGCCGGCGGTGAGAATGCGGGCGATCAGCTCGTCGATCTGGTCGCACTCCCACCAGCCCTCCATATACGATTCGCCCAGACCCAGTGATCCTTGAGTGAGGACCCGCTTGTAGAACCGCGAGTCGTTCACGTGAATATCCCAGGGTCGACCGCCGTTGAGTTGGATGTCCGTGTGTTCCAGAAGCGTTTCGACTTTTCTGCGATGACGGGACTGAGGAGAATGTGTGTCCGGCATGGTGCATCACCTCCGACGTGTACTTCCACGCTAATGGAGGGACGCGGGATATGTCAAATTGCCGATCGGCGCTTGGTGAGTAGGCGATGGCTGGTGCGCCGCAGAATAAACCCCCACAGAAACATCGTCAGCACGCTGATCGTTTTGGCGATGACGTAGTGCAGCACGGTGTAGCGCGAGAAGAGATACATCAAGCCGGAGTGGAGCAACAGGCCGGATGCTCCCACCGCGATAAACAGCGCCATTTGCGTCTTGTGATACCCGTGGTCGCCGCCGGGGAAGATCCACCACGTATGCAGGAGGTAGGAGATCACGTGTCCGAACACCACTCCCGCCGCGCTGGTTGCTACCACCGGCGCATCCGCCAGTTCGACCAGAGTTATGAGCAGCGTGTAATCTCCCACGGCGGCGGAGAGGCTCACCAGAGCGGCACGAAACAGTTCGATAAACCAGTGATCGGGACGATCAATCAGAAGCCGACGCATTCACCAATGCCTACCGATCTGCGGCCTGCAGGTCAAGTGGACTTGTGCAGGAATCGCGACCTGTCGTAGGTTCAGTGCGTAATGCGTGCACGCGACGTGGTTGTAGAACGTACATATCGGCGGATACTCGGCAAATATATCGGTACTCTCCTCCTGTGGGCGTTCACCAACAGCACCGTCCACGGAGCGGAGCGCTTCCCCTCGTCGGGACGGTTTATCGTTGCGGGAAATCATCGGGGTATCATGGAAGTGTTCCTCATGGTGGCGGCCTGCCCCCGGAATATTGAAGTGCTGGGCGCCGGTGACATCCCCCTGGACCCGCGCTACCGGTACTTTGCGGATTTCTACGGCTACATTCCCTACAAGCGCGGCCAAATGGATCGCGCCGCCCTCACCACCGCGCAGCATGTGCTGGAAGAGGAACGGGCGGTGGGGATCTTTCCGGAAGGAGGAATCTGGAAGTCCGGGCGGAAGACGGCGCACCGTGGGGTCGCGTGGCTCAGTTTTGTAGCCCAGGCACCGGTAATTCCGGTGGGATTTGGCGGCGTGTATCGGTCGGTAGAGCGCGCGTTGCGTCTGGAAAAGCCTCGCCTGGAAACGTGGGTGGGCGAACCGATTCCGACTCCTCCACGCCGAAAGGACGTGCCCCGGCGCGTGCAAATGGAACAGCACGCCGAACTCATCCTTGATCGTATTGAGGAGCTCATTCCTGAGTGGGATCACCAGGAGCATGTGGATCCGGTCTGGGAGGAGTACACCCTCCAATTCCGGGTATCCGATACCCGGAGAGATAAGCCTGGGCCACCATGGAGTGCTGTTTCTGGACGAATTCCCCGAGTTCGGGCATGTCACGCTGGAATCCCTCCGACAGC
>JAWOCO010000106.1:0-3479 GCA_046483765.1 Alkalispirochaeta sp.
GGAGCGTTTCACTCGATCGTTGCCGGAGCGGATGCCGTCATCCATACCGCCTCACCGTTTGTTACTCAGGGCGTGGGCGATCCGCAGGCGGAGCTCGTGCGGCCGGCGGTAGACGGCACCCGCAACGTTCTGACCGCCGCCGGCGCAACGCCATCGGTACGCCGCGTCGTACTGACCTCGAGTGTCGCCGCCATGATGGGTGACGCCCGCGATGCGGCGGATAACCCGGAACGCCGGGTGGACGAGTCATGCTGGAATAATGTCAGCATGACTCGTCCACCCCGCGTTCCGGGTTATCCGCCGCATCGCGGGCGTCACCCATCATCGCCGCGACGCTTGAGGTCAGTACGACGCGACGTACCGACGGTGTCGCCCCGGCGGCGGTCAGTACGTTGCGGGTGCCGTCCACCGCCGGCCTCACGAGCTCCTCCTGCGGATCGTCCACGCCCTGTGTGACAAACGGTGAGGCGCTATGGATGACCGCATCCGCGCCGGCAACGATCGGGTGAAACGCCCCGGGTTCCAACAGATTCGCCCGGTGGAGCGTCAAACGCTCGGCGCCTGGGAGCTGGTGCAGGTGGGCGGTTTTCGCGGAATCCTCCGGATCACGAACCGTTCCGCGGACGGTGAACCCTGCGTCCAGCGCGTGCTTTATGATCCAACTTCCCAGATATCCGGACGCGCCGGTCACGACCACCGTTTTGTTGTGCATTGGTGCAAGGTACGGCGGCGCACGTGGGGAGACAAGCCGTGGGGTGTATACACAATCATGTTGCGGCGCGTGAGCTATTTGCGTACCTGGCGGGGAGTTAGCTTCATGATACGGCCGGGAGCGAGCTAAGTCTGTGCTGCAAAAAAGATTATCGATTACTGTGCAACATGATTCTCTATACTGCCGTTGCGGATCACATTCCCCGCTACGCGCTACGATCCCCGTTATGCTCCGCGCTTCCTCACCAACGCACAGTACAGCGGTCCCGTTCCTCGGGCGTTGTCGGGAAGAATCTGCAGACCGAACTCCGTCGCCTCCGCGCAGGAGAGGGACGGCAGCGGCGCGAGCTCCACCGCGGGTCCGCGCTTGGTGAGCACCTTACGCACCACCGCGTCGTTTTCCTCCGGGGTGAGCGCGCAGGTCACGTACAGGGCGTGGCCGCCGGCGCGGAGACTGTCGACGGCGGCCGCCAGGATCGCGCCCTGTTGCACTGCCAGGCGCTTAATGCGGCTGTGACTCCAGTTGGCCAGCTCCGCCGAATCCTGGAGGACGTGTTGTTCCGAGGAACACGGTACATCGGCGAGTACCGCGTCCCAGGAATCGGGCTGGTAGACGCCCCACTGGGCGGCGTCGTGGCCGGTGACGGAGACGCGTGATCGCACCCCCGGCGGCAGGTGGTCATCCAGCACCGACAGCAGCCGCGACCGGCGGCGGCGAGAGCGCTCATTGGCGGTGAGCTGTGCCTCACCGTCCATGCGGCCCGCCACCACCAGCGCCTTGCCCCCAGGCGCGGCGCAGAGGTCCAGCACGCGCTGCGCACCGGCCAGCGGCAACAGTCGCGCCACCTCCACCGATGCGGAATCAAGGTAGTACGGCTGGGTGAGCCCCGCTTCGTAGGCGATGGTGTGCTTGGAGGCAAGTAACGATGCTTTCAACGCCGGCCAGCGGTCACCGTAGATTTCCTGGTAGTAGCGCTCAAATCCTGCCGATCCCTTTTCTCGTGCCATCTGTCCCCTGTGTGTTCCGTTCACCGATGTGATTGACCCCACGTTGCCGGGAGCGATACCGTACGGTATGCCAAAAGCGGTGATTTTTGATCTGGATGGTACACTACTGAACACTCTCGCGGATATCACCGCAGCGATGAACCATGCTCTGGAAGAGCGCGGGTATTCCGCCGCCACCCTGGATGAGGTCCGTACTCGGGTGGGATGGGGGCTGAGTACGCTGGTGACGCGGTCGCTTCCCGAGGATCGCCGGGAGGATACCCAACTGGTGGCGGAGGTTGCTCGGGAGACGCGGGAGTACTACCGGAAGCACCCGGTGGTGGAGACCGTTCCCTACCCGGGGGTACTGGATCTGGTTGCGGAGCTCTCGCGTCGTGGCGAGCAGTTGGCGGTGCTCTCCAATAAGCCTGATGAGCTGGTGCAGCCAATCGTGCAGGCGTTACTGGAGCCGGTGGCACGCACCGCGAGCCCGGAGGGCCGGGGCTTTGCCGCGGTGCTCGGCCGCCGTGACGGTGAGCCGCACAAACCGGATCCCACCAGTACCCACCAGATTCTGGAGCAGCTCGGCGCGTCGCCGGCGGAGACGGTATTCGTGGGTGATTCGGAAATTGACATCGAAACAGCCACCGCCGCCGGCTGCGTTGCGGTGGGCGTGGCCTGGGGATTTCGGGATGCGCAGGCGCTTTCCGCGGCCGGTGCGGACCACATATGTTACAGTATGGAGGAACTTCGGCAGGTCCTGGGGCTTACACAGAAAGAGGAGATAGTATGAATCAGCAGGAGATAACTGAAGCGGCCAAAACGTACATCATGGCGGAGAAAGACAAGAGTTTTGCGGACTCCGTGCGCGAGCTTCTGGCAGCTCAGAACTGGGAAGAGCTGGAGGATCGCTTTTACACCGATCTCGAATTCGGTACCGGAGGCCTGCGCGGTGTGATCGGCGGTGGCTTTAACCGCATGAACCCCTTCGTCATCGCCCGCGCTACCACCGGACTGGCACAGTACGTAAATCAGGCCGGCGACGCCCGCCCCGACGGAAGTCGTGCCGCGGTGATCGCCCATGACAGTCGGCGCTACTCTCGAGAGTTTGCCCTGTCCGCGGCGCTGGTGTTTGCCGCCCACGGAATCAAGGCCTACCTCTTTTCCGATCTGCGTCCCACGCCGGAACTCTCGTTCGCGGTGCGGGAGCTCAACGCCTCGGTGGGAGTGATGGTGACCGCCAGTCATAATCCGCCCCAGTACAATGGGTACAAGGTCTACTGGGGAGACGGCGCGCAGATTGTGGCGCCCCACGACGGGCGGATTATTGAAACGGTGATGGAAGTGACCTCTGATGACATTACCTCCATGGATAAACAGGAGGCGTTGAAACAGGGTCTGCTGGAATATGTAGACCAGGAACTGGACGACGCCTTTGTGGCGATGGTCAAACGACAGTCGGTGCAGCCGGACCTCCTGAAAGAGAAGGGGGGAGACGTAACGGCGGTGTATACGCCGCTCCACGGCACCGGCGCCATGATGGTGGAACGGGTGCTGGGTGAACTGGGCGTCAACGTGGAAACGGTACCCGAGCAGCGTGAGCCGGACGGTGAGTTCCCCACGGTGGACTTTCCCAATCC
Source organism: Alkalispirochaeta sp. (assembly GCA_046483765.1). Taxonomy (GTDB): domain Bacteria; phylum Spirochaetota; class Spirochaetia; order DSM-27196; family Alkalispirochaetaceae; genus Alkalispirochaeta. The sequence continues at coordinate 3,339 of JAWOCO010000106.1, forward strand.
GGAAGAGGCCGCGGCGATGCAAATGGCGGTGGACCTCGGAAAACGCATGCAGGCGGATATCGTGCTGGGCACGGATCCCGATGCGGACCGATTGGGGATCGCCGTGCCCGACGGCGACGACATGGTGCTGGTCACCGGAAA
>JAWOCO010000175.1:0-14506 GCA_046483765.1 Alkalispirochaeta sp.
GGAGCGTTCGCCGCCGGAATCATGGCAGCGGCGAGCTTCAATCTCATCTATGAGGGATTAAACTACAGCCTCTGGCGCACGATCGCCGGAATTCTTGTCGGCGTGGTGCTGATTTACATCACCCAGACTCGGCTCGACCACGATGAAACACTCTCGGTGGGCGCCTTAGAGGGAGCCGACGCCAAGAAGGCCCTTATGATCGTCGGCGTCATGACCCTTCACTCCTTTGCAGAAGGGGTCGGCGTAGGAGTCTCCTTCGGCGGAGGCGAGCAGTTTGGCGCGTTCATCTCCCTGGCTATCGCGGTCCACAACATACCGGAGGGACTCGCCATATCACTGATCCTCGTTCCGCGGGGCATCAAGGTCTGGAAGGCGGGTCTGTGGTCCATCTTTTCGAGTCTCCCGCAGCCGCTGGTGGCGGTGCCGGCGTTCCTCTTTGTTCAGGCGTTTCAGCCGTTTCTTCCCGTCGGTCTGGGCCTTGCCGCCGGCGCGATGATCTGGATGCTCACCTCTGAGTTGATCCCAGATGCCCTGGAGGACGCCAAGAAAGAACACGTGGCTACCGTGGTGACGATAGCAATCGCCGGCATGACCGCCTTTCAGGTTCTCGTAGGGTAACGCTACCAGGGGGCTGTATCGAGAAACGTGTTGCAAAGTACCACGCAAGCCCCGACACAAAAAACACTTAGTCGGGGTGTGGGAGTTCCTGGAGCACAACTCCATTTCGGAACACAATTTAGGCTCGATGCTGCAACAGGGTTCTATATACACCAAAAAAAACGGGCTACTCTCGTGGGAGTAACCCGTTCAATTCACGAGGCACGGGCCACGCACTGCGTGGCTCGCACTCGTACTACACTATTGCCATTCAGGAACCGCCGGTCATCTCCTGCATGCGCTGCATGAGGCTCTGGCCCTGCTGACCCGCCTGGGCGATTTCATTGAAGCGCTGAACTTCCAGTCCTTCTTCCTCTACCGCCTCAACCATGGCTTCGTTGGATTCCTCCTGAATTGCCTGGATATCGGCCATGAGCTGCTCAAACTCTTGATTCTCGGCATCCGTAGCGGCGTTAGCCGGCTCGGAACCGGACTGACGAGCTTGATAGAGTTCCTGAAAGCGCTCTTCTCCCATGTCAGATCCTTGGACCGACTCCTGAGACTCGGTGGCCATCTCCTGCTGCACTTCCTGCACTTCCTGCAGAGCGGAAACGAAGCTCTCGAGCTCCTGATCAGACACGTCCGTAGCCTGCGATTGCGATTGCGATTGCATCTGTCCGAACACGGGAGCCGTCATTACCGCCAAGACGATGAGTGCCAGGCCGAGTCGTGATAAAGATCCAATAACGTATGTATGTTGATTTCTATTTCTCATGCTTTTAGGCCAACATGTATGCGTTTTTTGGTCAACACCCTGGTTTGGTCATGTGTCAAGTTCCCGTTAAGATCCAATTAAGACTTCACCAAAGCTGGGCGTAGCGGGCGGGGCAGCGCTTCCTCTCGGCGAAACACAATCATCGCCCAGGCATACATAACCAGCGCCGCCGACCAGGTCACCGTAAAAATTCCCCACCAGATGCCGGGTAGCCCCCACCCAAATATCTCGGCAAACAGGTAGAATACGGCCGCCGGGGCGAGAAGCTGGCGGTAGATCCCGATCCAAATCGCCGGCATGGGCCGTTTCATGCCCTGCAGAAATGAAACTGACCCGAAGAGCATCACATACGCGTAGTACACAAGCCCTTCGATGTACAAGTAGGTCCGTCCAATACCGATTACCACCGGGTCCTCGGTAAACTGTCGCATGAGTAAACCAGCCAGGGGCAGAATCACACCCAGAGTGACCGCCATTACGATGAAACCATACACTAAAGCCGTGCGAAACGTCTCTCGTATACGGGAAAAAGAACCCGCCCCAAAGTTGTTTCCCACCAACGTGAGAATCGCCGTGTTGAGTCCCATCGCGGGCAGCAGGGCAATTTGCTCGATCCGCAGTGCCACCCCATAGGCAGCAAGGCCCTCAGTGCTGCCGTTCCGCGCGATGAAAAAATTGATAACGAACATCCCCAACGCCACGGTCATCATATTGAGGCTGGCGGGGATTCCCTGCACCGCGATCTCACGGAAATACGCCCGGCGCGGAACAAAGTCCGCCAGTTTCATACCCGCAAACGACCCGCAAGCCCGCGCACGAGTTACCATATAGATCAGACTGACACCCTGAATCACCACAGTTGCCAGCGCGATACCACCCGCACCCATTTCGGGGATTCCCAGGGGCTCGAAGCCGAAGAGAAACAGGGGATCCAGTCCAACGTTGAGCACCATTCCGATAAACAGGACGTTGCGAAAACTGCGGGTATCTCCCCGCGCATTAAGCCCGGCGTTGATAATCTGATTGAGGAGAAAGAATCCGGTACCGAAGAGAATGACCTGCATGTAGTCCAGCGCCAGGACCAGCACCTGTCCCCGAGCACCCATGAAGCGATACGCCGGGGCCGCCACCAGCAGCCCCACTGCGGTCAAGACAAGGGAGGCGATAATTCCGAAGGAAACCGCCTGCGCCTGGTAGCGCACCGCAGTATCGTGATCTCGAGCTCCCAGGGCGTTGGAGATGAGCGCGGTAGCCCCGGTTCCAATTCCACTACCGGCAGCGATAATCACAAAGAAAAGCGGAAAACTCAACGAGAGCGCCGCGAGTCCCTCGGTGGCCAGATACTGCCCGAAGTACGTATCAACGATGTTGTACATCGTGTTGAAGATCATTCCGATACTGGCGGGCGCCGCGATCCGGCGAATGAGGTAGGGAATCGGATCCCTCACGAGATCCAGCTGTTGCTGCATTAGGCCTCCTGCCGAATCATGACCGAATCACTCGGAAAGATCCAGCAGGAGGTGTCGTGAAGCCCCTACGTCCGGAATCGCTCCACGCGCTTCTCAATCTCTCCGATCGTCTCGCGGTTAGTGTTGGACATCTCGTTCACGTTGGTCACTGAGATGTTGATTTCCCGAGTTCCCGCGACGATTTCGTCCATGGAAGCGCGCATTGAGGCGGTGGCCTCACTTAGTCCGGAAACTACCTGCAGAATCTGGCGGTTGGCACTACTCATCTCGGAGGCACCGGTCTGCACCGCACCTGCGATCTCATTGAGTTCGTCCATGGCGCCACGAATCTCCCGGCCCTGCTGTCCCTGCTGCTCGATCTGCCGCGATAGCTGTGCAAACACGCCCTCCACCTCACCGATCGTCGAGTTTACCTTGCCCAGCAGCTGCTTCGTCTGGTCGGTACGCCCCACACTGGTCTCAATGTCCGACTCCATCCCTTTGATCTCGTCGGCAATACGCTTAGATTGGGTGGAAGCCTGATCCGCGAGTTTGCGGATTTCCTCGGCAACTACGGAAAAGCCGCGACCACTGTCGCCGGCGTGGGCAGCTTCAATCGCTGCGTTCATTGCCAGCAGATTGGTCTGGGCGGCGATATTGACTACAAACGAGTTTGCTTCCTGCAGGGACTGGGAGCGCACCGTCATCTGCTCCACCGCTGCCTGCATCTCCTCTGCCGCTTGGTTTCCACTGTCAATTCGCTCGCGGAGTTCGCCGATCTGATCTCGGGTGCTTCCGGAGGTCTGGAGAATCGACTCAACGCCACTAAGGAGTTCTCCGATCGTGAAAGCGGTCCGTTCGATCGTAGCTGCCTCACGCTCCACCTGCTCATTCAGGGCGTCGATATTCCTGGTGAGTTCCTCTACCGAGGACGCAGTGGAGTCTACCTGGCCGCCCTGGGTTTCTACCTGCCGGGTGACACTTTCGATGTTGGCGGTGATTTCATTCACCGCGGCGGCGGTCTCGTTCATGTTACCGGCCAGGTCGGTTCCCAGGTCCCGCAGCGTGCCTACCGAGTCTTTAATGCCGGCAATCATAGACTGCAGTGACTCCACAAATCCATCGAAGCTGTGCGCCACCTGGCCCACTTCGTCGGAACCACCAACGGCAAGACGTTGGGTCAAATCACCGGCACCGGCAGATATCTCATTGAGAGAACCGCTCACATACGATAGGGGCCGCATCAGGCGTCGACCCAGAATAAAGACAACTCCAAAGAATAGAACCACCGCCGCAATAGAGCTCACAACCAGGGAAAACAGAAGGCTCTGGAGACGCGTCTCATTCTTTTCCTGCAATTCCGCCGCCTGTGCTTCGATCTGGTCGATATAGTTCCCGGTACCCACGACCCAGCCAAACGGCTCAAACAGCAGGGAATAGCCGCGTTTTGGGAACGCGTCTCCCCCGTCACTCTTGGGAAACCAGTAGTCGGTATAGCCACCTTCCGGCTGCGCGCCCTGTTCTATGATCTCTCGAATAAAGGGCGTACCATTTACGTCCTGTTCGTCGATACGGTTGGTACCCTCGGTATCGCGCCCGAGGAGTACCACGTTCGTGCCGTCCGTAGTATCCGCCCAGAAGTAGCCCTCTTCCCCATACCGTAACTCCCGGAGGGCGTCCGCCGCGGCCTGCCGGGCTTCCTCCAGCGTTACCTCGCCAGTCTGCGCTCGCTGATGGTGGTACTCCAGAAGACTGACGGCAGTTTCTACCTGATTCCGGATGAGCTGATCATAATCATCGAGAAGAATTTCACGATCGGTCTCCTGTACTTCGGCAAATATGCGACTCACCGATACTCCGATGACCACGGTGAGGGCCGTCATTACCACCGCCGCGGTTACTCCCGCAGCAAAAGCGATCTTGGTACTTAAATGTTTCATATGCGCCTGCCTTTGACATACGTTCTCCTGAGTATATGGATGGTGTAGCAACTGTCAATTTTGCACCGATTTCTGGTAGCACTTTCGGATTGAATTTTTGACTTTTGGAATACATAGCGTCATAGTAAAGGCATGGACAGCCGACAGATACGGAATCGCCTAGTTTTTCTGGTGTTGCTGGTTGCATCGTTATTGGGAGTTTCCGCGCAAGTATCAGTCGACCGCCCGCGGGTACTGGTGGTGCCGTTCGCCAACCTCACCAATCAGCAGCAGAACGACGTGGTCGCCGACACCAGTACCGACACGATTGAGCTCACCCTTCGCCTCCTAGATCAATATGAGGTGGTCCCCGACACCGTGCGAACTTCCGACGCTCTCATGGATGCCGGCGTGGCGAATCTCCGGGAGATTGCCACCGCGGAAAATGTGGACAATGTGATCTTTGGCTCGGTGAGTTCTCCGGAGGGCCGCGGATTTCTCTTCGAACTATCGGTATATGATCGCGCTGAGGACGCAATTTCGCTGCAGGCCGAATCACGATCACCCAGTCTGTTCGGCGTGTTTGACGCCTCGGACGAGCTGGTTGCCGAGGCGGTGTCAGGATTCAGTGGAGTGCGTATCGGCTTCGGTTCTCTGCGGGTATCGAGCGCGGGGTCGGGGGATTTTCTGCTGTATGTGGACGGAAGTCTCCTCGGCGAAAACGTCTCCGCCGTGGAGCGGCTGCTGATCGGCGATCGGAACATCGAGATTCGCCAGATCCGGGGCGACCGGGAGACGCCGATCTATCGTGAAGTGGTCACCATCCGCGAAAACCAGCCATCCACTGTGGCGTTTGCCTTCCCGGAAGTTACCGAGGATGAGCTGGCCCGGGAAACCCAACTTCGTACCGAGTTGATGGAGGCGCTGGCGATCGGGGCGGACGTGTCCGCGATTGATCGATCGATTACCGAGCTGGCAAACTTGTATGCGCGCCTTCCCGGGGCACTGGAAGGCGCCGAAACCGACCTGGTGTTCTACCGGGATCGGCGGGACCTGGCCTATGCGATGCAGCGCATTCCGGAGATCGATCTGGAAGCGGTGGCCCGACTCACCGGTGGAACGCAGCGTACTACCGCCGCCGCCCTGATTGATCCGTGGGAGGAGGTGTGGGACCGCTATCTGGAGGCTGAGGAAGAGGGCCTGAGCTTTGCCGCATCCTACGACATGGACCGGCAGCAAGAGGCGATCCGCGCTGACATCAGTCGTAATCTGGATGTTCTCAACGCGCGCATCACGATGGAACGAGCCTTGGTGATCCATGAGGAGGACTACGAGCTCCTGGACGGATACAATCGGCTGCGGAGAGCCGCCCTTCCGTTAAACCGGCCGCAACTCCGTTCCTATACGTGGTCCGCTCCGGCCTCCCGAGCAAACGAGGCATTTCGGGATTATGAGCGAGCGGACAGTCGGCGTAGGCCGTTCTGGCACTGGATCGCCGGCACCCTGGGCCTGGGCGGATTGGGGTATGCCGCTTACGGAACCTTTGTGGCCGACACGGGGGAACTGGAGCAGGAGATCGAAGACAACATCGGCCGCTACGAGGCCGCCACCGATATCGATGAGATTACCTCGCTGCGTTCACAGATCGATAGTGATATCGACCGCCTGAATCGGCTGGAGACAATTCCGATCTACGCCGCCGCCGGAGGCGGCTTTCTGGTGAGCACAGCCGTTATCGGTCGGATCGTCTCCCGAACCAGACCGGCCCGCGTATGGCGCCGGTATCGAGACGATCCGTTTCTGGACCGCTGGACCGCTGCCGGCCTCGACTATCGCGCCGCCCGCGAAGATACAACCGGAGCGTATGTGGTGGTCCTCGGTCCTGATGAGACGTTTCGAGTAAACGGCGGCGGCGAGGTGGTCGTAACGCCTCAGGTGTTCGAGACCTCGCCGGGCGAGCCGTGGACGATCGATCATGTGAGCGCCCGGCCGGACGAGCTACAGACATACCGGTTCAGCGGTGGTCAGGGTATGACGGTGGTGACGTTAGGGGTCGACCCTTAATGATTTAGCCGGAGAGCCCACCACTTGTCCCGGCAGCGTCCCGCACCTATCATATAGGTAAGGAGTATATGGATGATCGGTATTCGTCTCGCGGACCACAGTGTCTTCCCCGTGTTCTCGTCCGATGAGCCCGGGAGTAAGCGCATCGTGCTCACCACCGCCCGTGACGATCAGGAGCGTGTCGATATCGAGCTGGTCCGAGCCGATGACGTGCACGCCGATCGCCCCCAGCCGCTGTTGATCGGCCGCATCACGCTGGATGATCTCCAAGCCGGACACGGCGGTGAGCCCGAGGTTGATCTCGTCCTCCGCGTCACTCCCGAGGGACGGCTAGATGCAACCGCTACCAATCGCGCCACCGGGAATGCACAAAGCCTTTCGATCGATATCGACCGGGCCGCTACGGAGGCGGAGTTTTCCGTGCCGGAATCGCTTACCGAGAGCTTCGAGCCGGAATTTGCCGCGGAAGTCCACGAGGAGCCCCGCTCACGCCGCAGTGGGTGGCTGCTGGTAGTCGCCATAATCGCGATCGTATCGGTGCTGGCCGGCGGTATGTGGTGGCTTTTGCTCCGGACTGCCGATGAAGATGTAGGGGCAGATGCCGCGGACGATGTTCCGATCACCCAATCCCCCGAGGAGGAGATTGAGCTCCCGCAGGAACCGGAACCTGCAGATTCGTCCGACCCACGGCCCCAGGAGGAAGAGCCGGTGGTCACCGATAGCCCCCCTCCGCCGGAGGCGGACGGCACGTCGGTGGAGTACCGAATTCGTCGTGGGGATACTCTGTGGGATCTCTCGGAGACGTTTTATGGAACGCCGTGGCTCTTTTCGGAACTGGCCGACGCGAACGAAATATCCAATCCGAATCTGATCTACGCTGAAAGCGAACTGGAGATCCCGGAAGAGCTTCTTCGCCGCGAGAATTAGAAGTTTCTGGCAATTTGCGGTGGAGCAGACTATGGTTAAGGAATCATGGAAATCACCCACCACCTGAATGTCTCGATTGAAGAAGAGACGCTGCTCGATATGCACAGCGTGCTCAATGTGCTCAACATCATCGTCCTGGAATTACTCAATCTCGCGGAAGAGGTTGGTGACGCCCCGGAACTGCACGCCCTTCATGACGAAACGGTGGACGCCGCAGAACTGCTTCGCGATCCACAGCACGCCGAGCAGACGGTGCAGCAGGTGGATGATTTCATTCGGAAACTGAGTTCCACGATAGAGGGTGTGGTTGAGCGCACCGGTGCGCACGAGCAGCCACGGGTCACCGAGATCCGCGCCAACCTGGAGTCGATCTTCACGATACTGCGAGTTCGGGCACGGGAGATCGTCGCGCGGCACCGGGATCCCAACGCCTGGGTAGAGCACGATGTTGCAGAGCTACGGAACAACTTCACCAGCGTACTTCAAGCGATCGAGCGCAACAGCCACGGAGGATACCGGATCGTGTACAACGTAGCCGAGCATGAGGACCATGATTACCTGGTCCACTTCGAGATCACCAGCGCCGGCACATCAACGATAACGATGCCGGCGATTTTCCAGGATGTCATGCGAGACCTCTTGGCAAACGCCCGCAAGTATACGCACCCCGGAGGCAAGATCAGTGCCGGACTGTACAACTCGGGCTCGGAACTGCGCTACCTCGTACAGGACTCCGGAGTAGGGATTCCGGAAGCGGAGCTTGAAACGATCCTGGAGTTCGGCCACCGCGGCAGTAACGTGAGTGACTACGCCACCCGTGGAGGGGGATTTGGTCTTACCAAGGCATACTACGTGACGAAACAGTTTGGCGGCCGCATGTGGATCGACTCCCAGACGGAGGAGCCATCGGGAACCCGCATCGAGATCCGCATCCCCGTACCGTAACCGGTACGCACCGGCTATCTCCGGCGCAACTCGTCTTCCACCTGCTGTAACAGCTGAACGATCTCGTGGGAGAGCGGCCCCAGTTCCTCAAGTTTCTCCCGCGCCGCCACCCGTTCGCCGCGATCCGCCAGACCCATAATCTCCTTGACCAAGTGATGCATCCGACGGTGGGGTTCCTCGATCTTCTGCATCGCTTCCAGATCGCCAAACTGGTCCAACCCGGCACCAAAGTACCACTGGCCCAGGGCACACTCATGATCGGAGACCGCTTCATCAGCGTCGATGTGCCCTTCACCATCAATATACGCCCGCAGCCGGGATTTCCACTGCAGATGCTTAAAGCGGATCGTGGCAAAGTTGATGCCGGCCACTTCCGAGCTTCCGCTGTGCTCTACGTGGAAGAAGCTGATTGTATCTTCCAGATTCTGCGCCTGGCCCTGCAACTCTTCCGCAGTGGAGGCCAACTCCTCAGCGGCGGAGGCGTTACTCTGCACCACCTCGTCCAATTGCTGCATCGTATTGTTGATCTCATCGGCACCGGCAGACTGCTCCCGACTGGTGGCGGTGATCTCGTTTACCAGCTCCGCAGTACGTTCCACCTCCGGCAGCATCTTCTCCAGCCGGGTCCCACTCTCCTCCACCGCGCCCTCAGTCTCCTGCGTGAGCGAAATAATTTCCGCCGCCGCGTCACGACTTCGGTCGGCAAGCTTGCGGACCTCCGTGGCCACCACGGCAAACCCTTTTCCCGCCTCCCCGGCGCGGGCAGCCTCGATCGCCGCATTAAGAGACAACATGTTGGTGCGCCGGGCGATTTCGTCAATAATTGAGACCTTCTCCGAGATCTGTCGCATGGCGGCAACCGCCCGCTGCACCACCTCACTGGTCTGGCGCGCCTCCTGCGCCATGGCACGACTGATCTTCTCAGTGTGTTCCGCATTGTCGGAGTTGGCCCGAATCTGGGAGGTAATCTCCTCCATTGACGCCGATGTCTCCTCTACCGATGATGCCTGTTCACTGGCGCCCTCGGAAAGGGTCTGTGCACTGGCGCTGACGTTGTTGGTTCCGGTATTCACCGAGTCCGTGGCCAGATGAATATTGGCGACGACATCCTTGAGCCGGTCCTGCATGTTCTGCACGGCGGCGGCCACCCGTCCGATCTCATCCGTGCGCGTCACGGTGAGAGATTTGGTCAGGTCGCCATCTGAGAGTAGCTCCGCATACGCCACTACCTCCCCCAGAGGAGCCGCGATTCCCCGGCCGATAAGTACATAGGCCAGCACCGCCAGCACGAGAAACGCCACCAATACGGCAGAGTAGAGCGTTACCAACAGGTTTTGGTTGTCCTCGAGGATGGCCCCCACGATATCGCTGGCTTGACCTACTACGTAGAACCCGAGTTCCTGCCCGTCAAAGCGTTCCACCGGGACCACAATCGACAGGTAGTCATCATCAAATTGGTACGATCGTCCCGCGGTCTGCCGGTCCAACTGCTCCGTCGTGTACTCCAGGAAGCTCTCGTTCACGTCACTCTGGCTCAGGAGGTACTCGCCGTTCCATGCCGGTGCGTCCGTAAGCCCCTGGGCGATATCGGTATACTGCCGATCCATGAAGTACAGAAACTCCACCTGGTCTCCCTCGAGGTTACGCTTGACCGAGTTGAGACCACCCTCGAAGTTGACCAACCCGATGACGGTCCCCTCCTGGCGAACGGGAAACAAGCCCTTCAGTCGCAACCCCTGCGGGGACGGTTCCATCGTGACCAGAGCCTCAGCGTTTCGCAGCACCTCACGATAGGCGGGCGAGTAGGAGAGGTCTTCGCCATACTGATCAGCATTCCAGGATTTCACAAAGGACCGTTGTTGGGCATCGATCAGGTGAACCTGAACGTTGCGGAAATTGGTATTCTCTCGGAAGACGGTGTTGTAGCGATTAAGAATCGCGATCGCCGAATCGCGATCGCCGGTGGCCATCGCTTCTACGATCATTGGATTCTCCGCGATTTGCAGGGCATTGGTGAGCCATACATCACTCTTGGCACTGAGCTCTGAGTCCAGGGTACGACGAAACGTTTCAGCGGTATCCGAGAGTGTCTGATCAGCGATGCGTGAATACTGCAGCCAGCCCAGCGGAAGCACCACCGCCAGCAGTAGCAGTAGTACGCCAAAGAGCACGACAAGCCCTTTTCCCCGAATTCCCATGGTCACATGCCTCCTCGTATCTCCGTTAATGACATTTCTACGTGATTGAGTCGAAAAATGCAAACTGGAACAGTTGACAATAACGGGTTAAGGTATATGAGTAAAAAATGAAGGAGTTCGCCATGGCAGTTTCGCGGCCTACCGCCCGCCCGACCCCCACCGGTACCGTTCACCGTACGATTGCACTTCTCGATGGTGCCCTGCACCAGCTTGGTGTCGCCACCGAGCCCCTGGCAACTGAACGCATTGGCGTCATGGTGAACCGCGCCATGAGCGCGCAACAGCGTAGTTTTCATACTCCCGAACATATTTTCGATCTCGCCGATGCCGACGATCCTCACGTCACGCTGGCGGCGCTCTTCCACGATGTGGTGTATTACCACGTGGACCGCGGCTTCTCCGAGGAGATCGGGACGCTGTTGGAACCGTACATCCGAATCGAGGGAGATGTCCTCCGGATCAGTCCCGATATTTCGCCCGAGGATCGGGCGTTCCATGGATGTGCCGCAGTGTTCGGATTTGCCCCGGGGGACACCCTTTCCCCCTTCGGAGGACTCAACGAGTTTCTGAGTGCCCTGCTGATGGACATCCTTCTGGAGGGAACCGTATCGGATGTGGATCTGCTGGTCGCCACAGCCTGCATCGAGGCAACCATTCCTTTTCGGCCCGTCTCCTCCGAGGGACTCCGGCCACCGGAGATGCTGGCACACCGTCTACGTCGGACAAATGCTCAGTTTGGGCTCGGTCTCACGGACCAGGGGCTGGATCGGGTGGTAACCTCAGCGGTCGGTTTTGCCAATTCCGACGTCCACAATTTTGCGGAAGAGGATGTGGCGCGCTTTCTCGACAACACCTGGAAACTGCTGCCGGAAACAAATCCCATGCTCCGCTTTAGAGGCGTGTATACCATTCACAACTACTCCCTGGCCCTGCTAAAGATGCACGGATTTCTGGGAGTGTTGCAGCCGGAAACCGTATTCCACCATTACCAGGGATTCCCGAATACCGAAGAGTATACGCGAGTGGTCGACCTGGCCCGTCGCAACCTCACCGTGGGCCACCGATACTTGGGAATTAAGCTTCTCACAGCAGGGGTGCTTCACGCCCTGGCAGAACTCTCCGGCGGGGATGCGCCGGTGGCACTGTTCATGGGCGACCTCAATCCCCAGGAAGAAGGGGGGCAACTTTCGGCTCACCTCCCGGAGCAACCGGTCCACTGTCACCGCACCGATGACGAAGGGGACGATCTCTTCCGTCTCCTGGCCCACGGCCGCGCGGGAATAGCGGGATTCGACCTCCAGCACTCACCTCTTTCCCTGTTCGTCTATCGGTGTCTCTCGGATACGGAATTGAGTGATGGCATCGAACACGCCCGGCAGATGTTCTCGGGTGATGAGTCCCCGGAAGACTTTCTGAAATCACTACCGGCGAAGACGGTGAGCGCCATTTCGAAGGCAGCGTCTCACATGGCATTCACCCGCTCAGAGAAGCTCGCCGAACTGGCGGCACAGTTTGGCTCCTGAAGTCGATCCTCTCATAATTCCCCTCAGAAATCTCCGAGGCATGGTGCCGGTAATCTGGGACAATCCCCGCCGCGTCTCCTGGAACGAGGCGCGGCAGGACATCCCGCTCACCGGTGATGACGTCCACGCCGCGACGGAGCGGTTTCTCCGTCACCGCCCCGCGCTGTCCCGCCTCTTTGAGATGGACGCACTCATCGAAAGCCCCTTGCGCTCGCTACACCACGAGTTGGGACCGGCCACGGGCGTAAAACTGGACAGCCAGTTGCCGATCGCCGGCTCGATCAAGGCGCGCGGTGGGATCCACGAGGTGTTGTGCCACGCCGAGGAGATTCTCCAGCGCCACCATCCTCATAGTGAGATTGAGCTGGATGACCCGCAGGCTCGGACGATCTTTGGGGAGTACGCGGTCGCGGTGGGCTCCACCGGCAATCTGGGCCTCAGTATCGGACTCATGGCACGGGCGTTGGGGTTTTCCGCCACCGTCCATATGTCCGCGGATGCGCGTCAGTGGAAGAAAGAACTGCTCCGCTCGGTGGGCGCTGCCGTCGTGGAATATGAACAGGACTACAGCGTGGCCGTAGCCCGCGGGCGCGCCGCCGCCGCTGAGGATCCCCGGGTTCATTTTGTGGATGACGAAAATTCCACCGCCCTGTTTCTGGGATACGCGGCCGCCGGTGCGGAGGTTCGACGCCAGCTGACTGAGATGGGGATTACTCCCACGGAAACAGATCCACTCACCGTCTACTTACCCTGCGGTGTGGGCGGTGGTCCCGGGGGCGTGTGCTTTGGACTCAAACTCGAATTTGGCGATGCGGTGCGGTGCGCCTTCGTAGAGCCCACCCACTCCCCATGCATGCTGCTGGGGCTCTCCACCGATCTCCATGACCAGATACGCGTTGCCGATATCGGTCTGGACAATCAGACTGTCGCCGACGGTCTCGCCGTGGGGCGGGCATCCCGTTTTGTGGGAAAAGTGTTGCGGCGGGTAGTGGACACGGTCATTACCGTATCAGACGAAGAGATGCTTCGCTGGGTGCGCGTGATGTACGAGCGTACCGGTCTGCGTTTGGAGCCCTCCGCAGCGGCAGCACCGGCCGCATGGGACGCTATCACCCGATCGGGAAACTATTCCCAGCGCACCGGGTTTCATCTCCTGTGGGCCACCGGTGGTAGCTTACTTCCTGAAGCTGAGTTTATGCGCTATCTGTCTCAGGGTGGATCCGCTCAGGATCGGTAACCGTCTTGTCTACCACTGCTGGTAGCCGGAACGAAACGTCTTGGTCGCCACGATCTCATCGTTTCTGAGATAGATGCGCGGAATACGGGATGTGAAGCCACAGGTGATCTCATAGGTGATCGTGCCGGTGAGATCGGCGAGCTCCAAGGCATCGATCGACTCATCTCCCTGCGAGCCCATGAGTACCACCGTATCCCCCACCGCCACTCGACCGGTGAGGCTGGTGAGATCGATCGCGATCATATCCATAGAAACGCGCCCGGCAATCGGCACCCGCACCCCATGCACCAACACCTCTCCCCGATTGGATAGGGATCGCGGATACCCGTCTCCGTAGCCGATCGGCACGATCCCGATGACCGAGCCGGAGCGCACCGAGTAGGTTCTTCCGTATCCCACCGTCCAGTCGCGGTCGTAACAGGTGATTTTAACCACCGCACTTTCCAGTTGCATCACCGGCCGCAACCCCACCGTCTGGTCCACTTCGCGGCTAGGGTACATTCCGTACATCGCAACCCCTGGACGGGCCAGCTCCCAGCCCACCTCCTGGGGAAAGTCGATCAAGGCGCCACTGTTCGCGATATGGCGAAAGCGCGGGGAGACGCCGTTTTCCTTTAGCGACGAAAGCAACGCGGTGAGATCTTCGATCTGTGTGCGGGCAAACGCTTTGTCCGTTTCGTCGGATGCCGGAAAATGGGTAAAGATCCCCTCCAACGTTGAATTTGCCAACGCCGAGATCGTCAGCAGGGCCGACACAGGATCCGGCTCAAAGAGCCCCATGCGTCCCATGCCGGTGTCCACGTTTACGTGGAGCATCGCGGTGGTACCCACAGCCTGGATTAATAAATTTTATCTGGCAGGTGGAACAGGTTT
>JAWOCO010000214.1:0-7846 GCA_046483765.1 Alkalispirochaeta sp.
CACGCGTAGGAGTTTACATCCAGCAATACCGTGGTTCCGGAAACGTCCAGCCCTTGAGGCGCCATCGAATTCGTTTCATTATTCGAGGTCAGCCGGGCCACAAGAAACGTTCCCCGCTCGATCCGTCCGGTGTCCGGATCCAAGCGTGCGATGACGGTGACCTTCGCACCACCGCCGGTGCCGTAATTGTCAAACGGCGCGTCGGCAAAGGCGCCGTCCACCACGTGGTTTCTCTGAAAGCGGTCACTGTCGTTGCTGCCCCCATCCGTGGTGAACGCCACGTAGGGGCGATCCTCATCGTCCAACGCCACCAGCACCGCCCGGGCGTCCACCGGGGTTTGGTCGTGGTAGTATCCCCAGACCTGATCGCCGTCGGCGTTTCTTTTGATCACATACGGATCCTGGTTGTTGCTGGAGACCTGGTCGTATCCCACCACGTAGGTGGAACCGTCGGATGCAGTCGCGGTGTCATTTTCGGTTCCGTTTATAAGCGAGATCGTCCCGCCGGCAGTATCCGAGGATTCCTCCTCATCCCCCAGCAGGTTGTCACAGCTGGACAGGCCGGCAATCAGCACCACCACCAGTGCGATCATAATTGATGATCGCGAATATTTTATGTCATTCCAAATAGTCATGTGCGGAAGATATCGCAGCGCTCATTGAAATCCAGGCGTCCTTCCGCGCTATACTCACCTATATGAGTCGTCGCAGCCCCGTGGTGGTGAAACGTGTCCGCCGGGAAATCGCCTATTTCAACATTATCTGGTCGCCCCTGCTGCCCGTTTCCCGGTGGGATATCAACGGGGCGGTGCCGTCTATGGCGGGGATCTGGGAGCTCTACTACTTGGAGAACGCCCGGGTGCCGCGGATTATGAAGATGGGGCGTGCCTGGTATGGGGGGCTGCGCAACGAGATCCGCACCGAGAGTGACCCGGACCTGCCGCAGAACGCCGCGTTTCGGCGGCACTTGGAGACGGGAGACTGTTACTACCGCTACACGATCTGCGAGCAGGGGCAGGATCTTACCGACGTCTACTCCGTGTTGCTGTCCCACCGCAACGTTGGGCAGCCGCCGGTAACCGCCTCCGGTCGATATTTTGATGTTCGCATCCAGGAACCGGATGAGATGGAGATCCGCCGCAACCGTCGGCCCCACGAGGAGCGGACGCCACCCCCGATGATGGGCAGTCGGGTGCCGAATATGTTTGATGTGGCGGAGGAGTGGAAGAAATACGACGCCGAGCAGGCCGCGGACGCCGAGCAGGCCGCGGAGGCCGAGCAGGCTGCCGCCGCGGAGCAGCGTTCCGAGCCCTCCGGTACCGACGCGGAGTCGGAAATCTGATATATATACGGAAAACGGCTACGGGACCGCCTATTGACCGGTGAAAACCTCAAGAATATACTCGTGAAGTTATATTTCAAAGAGGAGGTGCTATGCGAGGCATAGTCAAGATGTGGTCCGTGACCACAGTGTGGATGCTGGTGTCCCTAATTGCGGTGGGAAGCGTCTTTGCCGGAGGAGCCCAAGAGCTTGAATCCGCCGAAGAGCGCGATACCCTGCGTATCGGTATCGGCGCCGAGCCGGAGTCCTTGGACCCGGTAAACATGACGTCGGCTCCGGCCGCCACCGTTGGTGAGCACGTGGTGGAGCGACTGATTTACATGGAAGAGGATGGATCTCTCACCCCGATGCTGGCGACCGACTGGGAAGCCAACGATGACAGCACGGTGTGGACGTTCCAGATTCGTGAAGGAGTGACCTTTCACGATGGAGAACCCCTGAACGCGGAAGCGGTGGCGGTGAACCTGCGCCGGTTTGTCGACCCCGATGTGGGGGCGGCGTACGCGTTCCTGCTGGGTACGGTAGAGTCGATTGAGGCCACCGGCGAGTATGAGCTGACCATGGAGCTCTCTCAGCCGTTTGCCCCGATTCTCGCGCACCTGTCGCACAGCTTTATCGGCATCGTCAGCCCGGCACAGCTCGAAGGGCTCGGTCCCGACGACACCTTTGAGATTCCGATCGGTACCGGACCCTACCGCATGACCGAGTGGAGTCGTGGTGAGCAGATCGTGCTCGAGGTGAATGAGAACTACTACGGCGATCTGTCGGAGATTCCCACCATCGAGTTTGACTTCATTCCGGAAAGCTCCGCGTTGATCGTGGCCCTGGAGACCGGCGAGGCGGATGCAATTATGCGTGTTCCTCCCCAGGAAACCGATCGTCTCGAGGCGATCCCGGAGATTGAAGTGGTCTATGAGACCAGCGTGCGGACCGTGTACATCGGGTTTAACAACCAGAAAGAGCCCTTTGACGATCCTCGCGTCCGCCAGGCGTTGAACTACGCAGTGGACAAGCAGGCGATCGTGGATGGTCTGTTTGACGGCGTCTTCAACGTTTCCGATGCTCCGGTGGTACCGGCGGTATTTGGTCACACGTCGGTGGGACCCTACGAGTACAATCCCGAGCGCGCCCGGGAGCTCCTGGCGGAAGCCGGATTCGAGGATGGTTTGGACATGACGCTCCACCACCCCACCGGACGCTATCTCTTGGACGCCACCGTGGCCGAAGCGGTGCAGGACATGCTTGCCGAGGTTGGCGTGAACGCCACGCTGGAGACGCGCGAGTGGTCCAGCTACCTGGAGTTCACCAGTCAGCCGCCGGAAGAGGCCGAGTACGATGCGTTTATGCTCGGTTGGGGAACGGTAACCCTGGACTCCGACTATGGTCTGTACGCCCTGCTCCACAGCCGCCAGTGGAATCCCAACGGCAACAACCGTGGATTTTACGAGAACGAGCGCGTGGATGAGCTGCTTGATGACGCCCGGGTTGAAACCGACCGCGAAGCGCGGGAAGAGCTCTACGCCGAGGCGATTGAGTTGATCTGGGAGGACGCCCCGTGGATCTTCCTGTACGATCAGGGGCAGATCAACGCCAACCGCACCAATGTGGAAGGCCTGATTCACCACCCGCTCGAGAACTTGAGCGCGTGGGACGCCTACTTCGCTGACTAAGCTGGTATTGTAACGAAGGCCGCCGCCCCAGCCGGGGCGGCGGTCTTCTCATCTTCTAATCCGATCAGCCTTGCGTTAGGAGGCTACTACCCGTGTATCAGTACATTATGCGTAGACTACTGCTCACGATTCCGGTTGTGATTGGGGTCTCGCTGATCGTGTTTTCCATTATCCGGCTGCTGCCGGGAGATCCGGCGCGGGCGTTGGCCGGCGTCAACGCAACCCCGGAGTATATCCAACAGGTCCGTGACCGCTACGGTCTCGACGATCCCATTCACATCCAATACGGCAATTTCATGCGCGGCTTGGTGACCGGTGATCTGGGGGTCTCCACCTTTAGTAGACGCCCGGTGACGACCGAAATTGGGGAGCGCTTCCCCCGGACGCTGACGTTGGCGAGTATATCTTTGCTTATCGCCACGGTGGTCGGCGTGTCCGCGGGAATCGTTTCCGCCACCCGGCGGAACTCCGTCTTTGACAACGCCAGTATGTTTGTGGCGCTGGTGGGGGTGGCGGCGCCGGTGTTCTGGCTGGCGTTGATGCTGCAGTTGCTGTTTGCGGTGCAGTTGCGGTGGCTGCCGGCCACCGGCATGGGGAGTGTGCGGCACCTGATTCTCCCCAGTATCACCTTGGGAATGGCCAGTGCCGCGCTGATGGCGCGGATTACTCGCTCCAGTATGCTGGATGTGCTGAAGCAGGACTTCATCACCACTGCTCGGTCTAAGGGGCTGGCGGAACGGGTAGTGGTTTACAAGCACGCCCTGAAGAACGCTCTGATTCCGGTGGTGACGGTGTTGGGTCTGCAGTTTGGTATTCTGCTCGGGGGCGCGGTGCTCACGGAGACGGTGTTTGCCTGGCCGGGAGTGGGACGCCTGCTGGTGGACGCCATTCTCCGCCGGGACTATCCGGTGGTGCAGGGTACGGTAATGCTGCTGGCGTTGCTCTTTGTGATTATCAACCTGGTGGTGGACGTGATTTATGCGTTCCTGGACCCCAGGATTCACTACCAGGGCCAGGACAACTAAGGGGTGGAATACGGATATGAGTAATCCAGAAATTGTTCCGGAAGAAGTTGAAGTAGACGTTGCGGGTGCCGAGGAACATAGCGAGTTTCGGGCGGTAATCCGTCATCTGCTGCGTAACCGCGGCGCGGTGATCGGCCTGGTGATTATCGGGCTGTTTGTGGTGGCCGCGGTGTTTGCCCCGGTCCTCGCGACGCATAGCCCGACCGACAACGATCTCACCAGCCGGCTTCAGCCGATCAGTGGTGAGAACTGGCTGGGTACCGACGAGTTAGGGCGCGATCTCTACACGCGTATGCTCTACGGCGGGCGGATCTCCCTGGGTATCGGCCTGATCTCGGTGGTGATCGGTATCGGTATCGGAGTACCGGTCGGCTCGGTGAGTGGGTACTACGGGGGTAAGCTCGACATCATCACCCAACGCTTTATCGACATTATGATCGCCTTTCCGGGAATCCTGTTGGCGATCGTGGTGGTTACCGTCTTGGGGGTAGGTGTCGAGAACGTGATGATCGCCACGGGAATCGCCAGTGTTCCGATCTACGCCCGTCTGGTGCGCGGATCGGTGCTGGCCGCCAAGGAGCAGAGCTACGTGGCGGCGGCGCGAGCGGCGGGAATCGGTGACTTCAGTATTATCTTCCGCCACATCCTGCCCAACTGTCTGGCACCGATTATCGTGCAGAGCACCTTCCAGATCGCCACGGCGATTCTGTGGGCGGCGGGACTGGGGTTTCTCGGACTCGGCGCGCAGGCTCCGACGCCGGAGTGGGGCGCGATCCTCAGTAACGGCCGCGACTACATCCGTACCGCGCACCATCTCACCACCTATCCGGGCCTGGCAATTCTGTTCATGGTGCTGGGATTCAACTTGGTGGGTGACGGACTGCGGGACGCGCTGGATCCCAAAACGCGGTAACCCCCGATGACGCGCATGGCAGCACTACATATGAATAGGAACATCGATGGCACCTCTACTTGAAATCCGTGATCTCCAGACCAGCTTCAACACCGACGGCGGCAAAGTTCGGGCCGTGGATCACGTGAATCTTGAAATCAACGCCGGTGAAGTGGTGGGACTGGTGGGGGAGAGCGGCTGCGGCAAGACCGCGGTCTCCTTAAGTATCCTGCAGCTGCTTCCCACGCCGCCGGCCTCCATAGACGGCGGCGAGATCAACTTTGATGGTCGCGACCTGCTGAAGATCTCCAAGGAAGAACTCCGCAAGGTCCGGGGTAACGACATCGCCATGATCTTTCAGGAGCCGATGACCAGCCTCAACCCGGTGTTCACGATCGGGGACCAGCTCATGGAGGCGATCAATCTGCACCAGGGGCTCTCCGGCGCGGAACTCCGCGGCCGCGCGATCGAAATGCTCAGGACGGTGGGGATTCCCCGCGCCGACGAAGTGATCGACGAGTACCCGCACCGCTTTTCCGGCGGCATGCGCCAGCGGGCGATGATCGCCATGGCACTGAGCTGTAATCCCAAGTTGCTTATCGCCGACGAGCCCACCACCGCCTTGGACGTGACGATTCAGGCGCAGATCCTGGAGCTCATGCGGGAGCTTTCCGAGCGCATCGGCACGGCGATTCTGTTTATCACCCACGACCTGAGTGTGATCGCGGAAATGGCCGACCGGGTGGCGGTAATGTATGCCGGCAAGGTGGTGGAGCAGGCGGACGTGCAGACGCTGTTTCACTCGCCCTCGCATCCCTACACCCAGGGCCTCATCGGCAGTCGCCCCACGATCGAAAGTACCGGAGACCGGCTGGAGTTCATTCCCGGCAACGTACCCAACCCGCTGAAGATGCCCGGGGGCTGTCCGTTTCATCCGCGCTGTCCCCACGCCATGCCGGTGTGTCACGCGCAGATGCCGGGGGTGACGAAGCTGGATGACCGCCATTTGGTTCGGTGCTGGTTACATGAAGGTACACAGGAAGGCAGCAATGGTTGAACCACGCTATGACCGCGACCCGGTAGTATCGATCCGGGATCTGAAGAAGTACTTCCCCATTAAGACCGGGGTCTTTAGCCGAACCGTAGGTCACGTGAAGGCGGTAGACGGCATCAGTTTTGATATCTACCCCGGCGAGACGTTTGCCCTGGTGGGGGAGAGCGGCTGCGGCAAGAGTACCACCGGGCAGGTGGTGTTGCGGCTGCAGAACGCCACCGACGGCGAGGTGCTGTATCGCGGAGAGAACGTGTACACCGCCACCGATGAGCGGTTGCGGCTGATGCGTAAGGAGATGCAGATCGTCTTTCAGGATCCCTACAGCGCCCTGAATCCGCGGATGACCGTGGGGGCGGCGATTAAGGAGATCCTGCAGGTGCACAACATCGCCACCGGATCGGAGGCGATGGACCGCGCCGAGGAAGTGTTGGTGCGCTGCGGCCTGCAGTCCCACCACGTACACCGCTACCCCCACGAGTTCTCCGGGGGCCAGCGACAGCGGGTGGTCATCGCGCGGGCGCTCGCCCTGGACCCGCAGTTTATCGTGGCCGACGAGCCGATCTCCGCCCTGGACGTGAGCATTCAAAGTCAGATTATTAACCTCCTGGAAGACCTCCAGGACGAGCGGGACCTGACGTACCTGTTTATTAGCCACGACCTGAGCGTGGTAAAGCATATCGCCGACCGCGTGGGGGTGATGTATCTGGGACGGCTGGTGGAAGTTGCGGAGAAGGATGAGTTCTACAAAAACCCCCTGCACCCCTACAGCCAGGCACTGCTCTCGGCGATCCCCAAGAGCGATCCCACCACCAAGAAGGACCGCATCATCCTCAAGGGCGACGTGCCCAGTCCCGCCAATCCGCCGGCGGGCTGCCCGTTTCACACGCGCTGTCCCTACGTGATGGACGTGTGCCGCACCGTGGTACCGCCGCTGCGCGCCACCGAATCCGGCCACTTTGCCGCGTGTCACCTGGTACATCCTCCGGAGGAACTTACCACCGCCGGCGCCCCGCGCTCGGGGGTGTCCGTAGCTGATGTTTCGCAGACATAAGCCTGGCGGCGATACGGGGGACTCCGGTGAGGACCGGGAGGTCCCGGGTGCCCGTGAGGGCCCAACCGGGCCGGGCGGCCCGCAGGGGCGCCGGCGGGCGCGACACATTATACCTATGGTGCCGCGTCGTGGTGGCGGTCGCAAAAAGCCGGAGCCGGAGTTCCGCGGGACCGATATCTTTGCCCTGGTGGTCGCCGGCCTGCAGGTGATCCTTCCCTACTTCTTTATTATTCTCGCGGCGATCGTAGGCACGTACCTGCTGGTGGCGGCGTTCTTCGGTATGTCATAATCCGTCGCGATGGACGCGGCTGCCACCGACCCCAACATCGTCTTTCTCTCCGCCGTACTGGTGATCGCCCTGGGCTATGTGCTGCGCAAGACCGGGCTGGTGACTCGGGAGCACGGCAATATCCTGGCCAAGCTTGTGATCAACGTGACGCTGCCGGCGCTCATTCTGGAAACCCTTCCCGGGGTCGAACTGTCGGTTTCACTGCTGTTCCTTCCGTTGCTGGCGTTGGCCCATAGTGCCGTGGCGTTTGGGGCGGCGACGCTGCTGTTTCGCCGCCGCCCGCCGGCGGAACGCGGCCTCATGACGATGTGCTCCATGGGATTTAACAACGGACTGTTTGCGTTTCCCATCGTCATGGGAGTCTGGGGCACCGAGGCGGTGCGGATGCTGGCGATTTTCGACGTGGGCAACGGGCTCACCGTACTGGGTCTAAACTATGTTGTTGCCGGCTGGTTCGGCGGGCTCGCCGCGGCGCGGGCGGCTGCCGGTGCCCGCGCGGGAGGCCCCGGGCGCGGGGGCGAGA
>JAWOCO010000322.1:0-4374 GCA_046483765.1 Alkalispirochaeta sp.
CGGCAAACTGATCAAAGAGGCTCACCGCCAGTTGGGCCACGTGCATGCCGTGGGATTCATCAAAGTGGAACTTACGGCCCAGGCCCACGGTGGAGTTGATTACCTGCTCGGCAAACTCCTGCCGCATGGGACCGCGCCGGCCCACGGCAAAGTTAATCAGCACCCCTTCGCGAATACTCACATCCGGCACGATGAGCTGCTCCGCGGAGGTGGCCTCCATAAACAGCTTGTAGGAAAGCAGCGCCGGCAATAGACCTTCCGCTTCGGTGTAGGTGAGGTTCAGCTCCCGCACGCACTCGTCGAGGGTGCGCTGCTGCAACTCCGCGAGAAACGTCTCAAAGGCACTGCGGTCGATCACGGAGAAATGCTCGCCCTCTTTCTTTCCCACCCGTTGCGCGGCGATGCGGGCGTCACCACCCACCGCCACGAAGTACCGGATCCGGTCGAGGCGAAGCTCACTGTTCAGGACCTCCCGGTTCACCCGGATATTCTCCCGCAGGTACTCCTCCACGCGATCGTTGGAGGTGAGGCTCGCCGGCGCTTGCAGCTGTTGTTCCACCCGCAGCGTGCCGATGCGCAGCGAGTGCGCCGCCACCATGCGTCCGCGCTGGAGCAGCATAATCTCCGTGGTGCCGCCACCCACTTCCAGAATCATCGCGCTGGACCGGGCAAACTGCGGACGCAGATCGTTTATCGCGTGTTGTACGGCGATATAGGTGAGGTGGTTTTCTTCGATTCCTTCCACCACGTCGATCTTGAAGCTGGTGCGGATCTGCACCCGATCGAGAAAGGTGTCGCGGTTCTTCGCCTCCCGGATCGCGGCGGTGGCGATGACCCGCACGGAATCCGGTTCGATCTGCCATCCCTCCAGGAGCTCGCGAAAACTCTTAAGAATGGCCACCGCCTCCCGCATCGATTCGCTACTGAGAAAGCCGTCGAGAAAGACGTCCCGTCCCAGGGAGAGGGGTCGCGAGGCGCGATCCAGGGTGATCCACTCCGAATCACCGCGGATCTCGGCGATGACCACCCGAATCGCGGTGGAACCGATATCGATCACCGATACTACCCGGGGCGTCGGTGTGGTTGGTGTGTCTTTGCTGGTTCTGTTTCGTTGCATACGCGCGTTACCTGGCGCTCACTCCTCCGCCGTGCTCCCGGTCCGCCAAATCCGCGGCTCCCACCACGGCGGCATCATCGCCGAGCTGTGCCTCCACTACCGCCACATCGGCGACAAGGCGCGGCATCGAGCGCTCCCGCATCGTACGCTCGGCAATGTCAGTAAATCGTGAGCCCAGTTTTTCCACCAGCCCCCCGCCCAGGACGATCAGCTCCGGGTCAAAGGTATTCACCATGGAGGCCATGCCGATTCCCAAAAAGTACGCCGCTTGATCGATCACCGCCGCCACGCCGAAATCCCCGGCGTCCAGCGCCTTCTTAATCAGACCACTCTTTACCAGTTTGATATCGGTGGCACCGGCCTCCGCCAGGATCGGGGACTGCCCGTTCATCGCCAGGATAGCCAGGTCCCGGGCGATCGCCGTCTTGGAGGCTACCGTCTCCAGACAACCGTGGTTACCGCATCCGCAGCGCCGTCCGTCACTCTGCACGGTGATATGTCCGATCTCTCCGGCGGAACCGTTTTTCCCACGGAAGAGCTCGCCGTTCATGATGATTCCACCGCCGATGCCCGTCCCGGGGAAGATTCCGATCACATGCCGATGATCCTGGGCCACACCGGAGACGAACTCGCCCCAGAGGCCGGCGTTCACATCGTTCTCCAGATATACCGGGCACCCCAGGGCATCGCCGAGACGGGCGCTCAGGGCGAAGTCCTTAAGCCCTAGATTGGGGGTTGAGAGGATCGTGCCGGTGGCCATGTCGATCGGTCCCGGGGCGGCAATACCCACCGATTCGAGCTCGCTCTGCGAGATCTCCGCCTTCTCCAGGACACCGGCGATCGTTTCCCGGATCTGTACAAAGATGCCGTCGTTGTCCATGCCGGTGGTCTTGTTCTTGTTGCGCGCCACGATCCGGCGCTCATCGTCCAGCACCGCCGCCAGCATCTTCGTTCCGCCCAAATCAAATCCGATTCGCATGGGACATCCTCCTTGTCGCGTTCCCGGGAAAGCCGGTACTGTACCACCTTACCATGACCGGCGTCATCATCGGGCGATTCATGCCCCCCCACAACGGCCATCTGTATCTCATCGACTTTGCCCGGGCCATGGTGGACCGGCTCTACGTGCTGGTCTGCACCTTGTCCCACGAACCGATTCCCGGAGAGCTGCGTTACGGATGGGTGCGCGAGCTGGCACCGCACAGCGAGATCGTACATATCACCGAGGAGATCCCCGAGGCGCGCCGCGGCGCGGCGGGGGCCACATCGATTTGGGCGGATTCTGTACGAAACGCCGTCCCGGAGCCGATTACCCACGTCTTTGCCTCCGAGGACTACGGCTGGGATCTGGCGTGGAACCTGCAGGCACAGTACATCCCGGTGGATCCTAGCCGCAGTAACATCCCCGTCTCCGCCTCGGCGATTCGCGCCAATCCCTTTGAAAACTGGCGCTTCATTCCGCCGGCGGTGCGACCGTGGTTTCTGCGCCACGTGGCGGTCATCGATGACCGCCCCCGGGCCGAGGCGTTGGCCCGCGAGCTGAACACCGTGGTGGTGCACCCGTACCACGAGTTCTGGCGGCTCACCTGGAGCGAGTTTGCCGGGCGCCGCGACGTGCCGCCCCTCACCGAAGAACAGATCGATCGCGGCGGGCGCGCCACGATCGGCGCACTGGCGCGGCAGGCCAATCGGATCCTCATTCACGACGTTCGTACGGCAACAGATATGGAACTGGTGGAACGCCTCGATCTGATAATCGGTGCCGCTCCCGCCACGCGACATGACTCGACACTGGTGATGTCACCGGAGCAGGCCACCGCCGACGAAGTGGAGCGCGTGGTGCTGGGACTGGGCCCCGTCGGGAGATAACCGAGTCGTACCGGCCGGCCACCACCGCGCACCGGCAGGGCACTACGCCGCACCCAAGGCGGTGCGACCTTCATCCGCTGGGGAGGTAACGCTCGGCAGATAACCTGGCGCACCGCTTTGACAACACTCCGGTGGAGTTCTACAGTAACCGGATGAGTGCCGGACTGTGGGCGGTGGTAGGGCTTCTTCTCATTCTGTCGGAATTTGCCGTTCCGCAGTTCGTGGTCTTCTTCTTTGGTCTCGGGGCGCTGCTGAACGCGCTGTTGGTGGTGCTGATCCCGGGATTGCAGTCGCGCATTCCCCTGCAGATTGCGCTCTGGGCGCTTACCAGCGGGGTGTCGCTGGCGTTCTTGCGCCGGTACGCGGCGCGCTGGTTCCGGGGAGACGATCTGAAACCGGGAACCGAGGGCCATGACGCCTCCGGCGAGACCGCCGTAGTAACTGAACAGATCTCCCCCGACCATCCCGGCCGCATCCGATTCCGCGGCACCACCTGGCAAGCGCGAAGCTTCGACGAGACGATCGCCGAAGGCACCACTGTAACGATCCTGCAAAAGGAATCACTGGCGTACATCGTCACCGCCGGCGACCTGCTCAAGGAGGACTCATGAGCGTGTTTTCTGCCTATCTCACCACCATCGTACTGCTGGTGGTGATTTTTACGATCTTCTTCAAACTGATTCGGATCGTTCCTGAACAGCAAGCGTGGCTGGTGGAGCAGTTCGGGAAGTACCGTCGCACCATGGGCCCCGGCCTGCACCTGGTAATTCCGGTGGTGCAGAAGGTGGCGTACAAACAGCTCCTCAAGGAGGAGGTAATCGACGTGCCACCGCAGGTGTGCATCACCAAGGACAACGTTCAGGTCAACGTGGACGGCGTGCTGTATCTGCAGGTGATGGACTCCGAGAAGGCGAGCTACGGAATCGAGAACTACCGCTTTGCCACCGCCCAGCTGGCGCAGACCACCATGCGTTCGGAGATCGGCAAGATCGAGCTGGACCGGAGCTTCTCCGAGCGGGACGCGATCAACGACGCCATCGTGCAGTCGGTGGATGAGGCCTCCGATCCCTGGGGGATCAAGGTGACCCGCTATGAGATCAAGGATATCACCCCCTCCGATACGGTAATGGCCTCCATGGAACAGCAAGTACGGGCGGAGCGGGAAAAGCGCGCCGAGATTCTCTCTAGTGAGGGAGTCCGAGAGGCGCGGATCAACTCCTCCAAAGGAGACCGGCAGCAGTCGATCAACCTGTCTCAGGGAGAGCGGCAGCGGCGGATCAACGAGGCACAGGGGCGCGCCCGGGCCACTGAGATCATCGCGGAGGCCACCGCCGGGGGCGTGGCGGAAGTTGCCGCGGCGATCCGTATGCCCAAGGGTCGCACGGCAG
>JAWOCO010000295.1:0-7558 GCA_046483765.1 Alkalispirochaeta sp.
TATCGCGCCAAGAAGTTCGCCGAGGCGCAGCAATACCTGGAGAAAGCGCTACGCTACGAGCCGGAACACTATGAGGCGTACTACTACATCGGCCGCATTCAGAAAGAGAGCAAAGACTACGCCGCCGCACTGCAGTCCTTTGAGTGGTCGGCCAAATCCAGTGAGTACAAGGTGAAGTCCCTCATCGAACGCGGCGCCAGCTACATGGAAATGAACAACCTGGAACGGGCGATCCCGGAGCTGGAGCGGGCGATTGGACAGATCAAGGATCCCACCCTGCCGGATGCCCTGTGGGCGCACTACTTTCTTGCCACCTGTTACGAACGGATGCGCAAGATCGAGCGCGCGATTGAGCAGTGGGAACAAGTCTACCAGCAGAAGCCGGGATTTCAGGATGTCGCTGAGAAGCTTTCACAGTATCAAGAGCTTCGCCAGGATGACCTGGTGAAGGACTTTCTCACCGCCTCTCAGATGCAGTTTCGGGAGATGTGCCGCCAGGTCACCGAAGCGATGGGATTTACTCTGCAATCCATGACCGACGAGAAAGACGGACTCAGCGCGATCGCGGTGGAGGCCAAGACCAACTGGCGCAACACCAAGGCGATGCCCAATCTCTTCCGGTTTGTCCGGGTGGCGGAGATGATCGATGAAGCCACCGTACGCCAGACGTACGAGGAAATGCGCAACCAGAACATGAACCGTGCCAAGATTATCGCCACCACCGGGTTCTCCCGCATGGCGATGGACTACGCGGAAAGCCGCCCGGTTGAGCTGTACGATAAGGATCATCTCCAGAAGCTACTGACGGGAAGCTCGTGAAAATACTGTGCGTCGCGGATCACGTGGATCCTCTGGTCTACTCCGTAACGATGAAGAAGCGCTTCTCTGATGTGGATCTGGTGCTCAGCGCGGGAGACCTTCCCATGGAGTATCTGGGGTTTATCGCGTCTAACCTGAACGTACCAGTGGGATTCGTCTTCGGTAACCACAACCTCAAGGAGCTTCCCACCTTCCGGCACACCTCCCGGCCGATCCTGGAATCGACGAGCATCCATAACCAACTGAAGCACCACTTCGGCTCCACCTTCTTGGAGGATCGTGTGCGCAACCTCAACGGACTGCTCATCGCCGGTCTCGGGGGAAGCATGCGTTACAACAACGGGGAGCACCAGTTCACCGAACTCCAGATGTACCGCCGTATGTGGCGTCTGGTGCCGCGGCTGCTGTGGAACCGCCTGGTTCACGGCCGCTATCTCGATATTCTCCTGACCCACGCCTCGCCGCGAGGTATTCACGATAAGCAGGACCCCTGCCACCTGGGATTTCGCAGTATGCTGTGGTTCATGCGGTGGTTTAAACCGCGCTATTTACTCCATGGACATATCCACCTCTATGATCTTAACGCTGAACGTTCCACCCGTTTTCGGGAAACGGAGGTAATCAACGTGTACGATCATTACGTTTTGGAGCTGGGAGACGCCGATGAGTAATCTCTTTGAGTCGGAAGCTCGGGACGACTTCAACCGTGCCCGAAAGAACGCGTTCTTTTCCCAATTGTTCAATCTGTTTGCCCGGGAAAAGCAGGAACTCCTCTCGCTGCAGGAAGTGAAGGATGTGCTAAAACCGCGCGGTGAGACCTATCGGGGAATGCAGGAAGTGCCGATCGAGCGGATCGTCGGCAGTGAGGGCCGTTACCGGGATTTCAATAAGCACTTCCTTCCGCGCCACGAATACCTGCGGCACCGGTGGCAACGGGTGGATATGGCGCATCTCACCGACGTAATCCTCCCCCCGATCGCGCTCTATGAGATTGGAGGTGTGTACTTTGTCCGCGACGGAAACCACCGCGTGTCGGTGGCCAAGGCGCAGGGCGTAAAACAGATCGACGCCGAGGTGGTGGCGCTGGACACGGAAATCCCGCTCCATGAATCGTTGACGCGGGAACACCTGCGGAACGCGGTAATAGAACACGAACGGCAGAACTTCTATTCCCAGATGCCCGTGGAGCGCGTCCTTCCAGATTGCGACCTGTCGGTGAGCGCTACCGGTCGGTATGATGAGCTCACGCAGCACATCTACGGCCACAAGTACTTTCTCAACGAGCACGAGACGGTGGAAATACCCCTGGAGCACGCCCTCAAAAGCTGGTACGAGAACGTGTATCGCCCCATTATCGACGTGGTACGGGAAAACAACCTGATGTCACGCTTTCCCGGTCGAACTGAGACCGATATGTATCTGTGGATCGTAAAGCACTGGGATGAGCTCAAACGGCAGTACGGTCCCGACTTTCCGGTGCAGCAGGCGGCTCAGGACTACTCGGCGCGATACGGCCGCGGATTGTGGCGCCGCATCAAGGATGTCGTGCTACGGATTCTCCGGCGGCGATAGCCCTGCGGAGTCGATCTGCCAGGGGCCGCTCTCTACGTGCATCCGAGGGCTCCATTCGTGGAGCAGCCACAACTGCACCGGGTCAGCGACCGCGGAGATCCGATCGATCACTGCCTGCTCGAATATCCGTGACAGCGGCACCGGCCCATCACTTCCGGACAGCCGGCGCACTTCCCGGTGGCCCTCGCCGCTCTCAAGCACTACCACCAGCGAGTCACTCCCCTCACCGGGAACGATGGTAGCGGAGGAGGTCAGGCGTGCTGCTGCGGTGGCTTCCAGTTCCGGGAGCGTCCGCGGGAGCTGAACCTCCTGTCGATCCTCACGACCGGAGAGGTCTACCACAGTGATTTCTACGCTTCCCCGCGGCAGGCGAGATCGTCCATCAACGCTGAGAAAGGGCGTGGTATACCACCGCTGTCCCTCCCGCTCGTGGTAGGCAAGCTCCTCCACGGGAAGCGCCCAGCGCAGACCCGAGTCGACAAGCAGTACCTCGACTGCCGCCAGCTCCCCTTCACCATCAGGATCAAAGAGGTCAAACGAAACTACCAGCGCCTCGGAAACCTCGGTTCCACCGGCAGGCACCGCTGCCACGAGATGATGATCCACCTGCATTATCTGCGGAGCTGAAGAACTGCACCCGAGGATGGTCAAACCCACGAGAACCAATGCCAGCAGGACCGGGCGGCGCAGGGACTGAGATATAAAAAAACGCCCGTTGCCGGGCGCATGTGTGTGCAGGAAACCTGCCATAACTCAGTAGCTCTTGGAAGCCTGCATCTTGCGGATCTTTTTCTGAATCTTCCGCTCCAGGGCTTTCTTTTTCCGATTCTTGATCGTGGAAGGCTTCTCGAAGTATTCGCGCTTCTTCCACTCTCGGATAATCCCCTCTTTTTCAACCATGCGCTTAAACCGCTTGATCGCTTTCTCGAGGTTCTCTCCGTCGTCAATCTTTACTGTGGCGATGTAACATCACCCCCTTCCACGTTTAAGGTAACTGTGATAATGACCTGACTATCGCCGCCGTGTCAATAAGCGCCTCCGTGAGATACACCTGAGGATCAACGGCGACGCCGGCAACTCGCAGTTCCCAGTGCAGGTGGGGCCCGGTGGACAGTCCGGTGGAGCCCACCGTTCCCAGAGGGGAACCGGTGGCAACGGTATCCCCCAGGGACACCTCCATCGAGTCCAAATGGTAATAGATCGTGTACACGCCGGGCAGGTGTTCCAGGATAACCGAGAGGCCGGTGATGATGCGGTCCTCCGCCATAACCACCCGCCCCGCCCCGGGAGCCACCACCGGCGTGCCGGTGGGGGCGGCAAGGTCCAGGCCGTTGTGGATCGAGCGAGCCGATCCGCCGTCTGCGTAACTGAATTCCCGACGATCTCCAAACAACGAGGTCTCCCGAAAATCGCGCACCGGCAGCCGAAATCTCCCCAGGTGGCCGCGAGATTCGATATCCATGCGATGGATCAGCTCCCAAAGCGTCTGTGATTGCTCCGCTCGGCGCGGGTCATCGGTGGTGCGCAGATCGGTCAAATCACGATTCAAAGCGATCCGTTCACTTCGAAAACGGCCTTCCCCTATCTGCACCGGGAGGGTCTGGTCCTCACGCGCCTCCCCGGTCGCCCGATCGGCGCCGGAGAATTGAACCACCACCTGCGCATCGCCAATCGCCGCCGTACTGGGAACACCCAAGAGCGCGACCCAGAGGGTGCGGTCACTACTCCCATGAGCCGCCGCCCGCCAGGCGGGAGCGCGGTAGCGGGATCCGTCGGACAGCGTTAACGCTACCGTGGCGCCGGTCATCGGCGCGCCGGTTGCGGGAGCCGAGGAGATAGTCACCGGCAGAACCTCCCCCTGCAGTACCGTGGGGGGCACATCGACCGCGGTAGCGGGGAGCGCCACGCCCGGCCATACTGCGGTAACCGCCAGCACCCCGGCGAGAACCCACCGGTGGGCACCGCCTTTAGGCAACCTGTTCTTCCGCCCGCCGAATATCGAGGACCACCAGCTGTACGTTTTCATTACCGTTAAAGTAGTTCTTGCTGAACTCGAAAACAACGTCCACGCGATCACGCATATCGAAATCCCGCCGGGCCCGCTCAGCGGCGCCCCAGAAGACCGCCGGCCACTTGTACCCTCCTCCCGCCAGGAGGAGCCGCAGATGGTCCTGGTCGCGGCCGATAATCTGCATATCCTCGAGGACCATACTCCGCGCCAGGAAGCGCAGTTGCGGATTGGCCTGACCGTACGGTTCAAAGCGCCGCACGATCTCTTCCAGCTCCGGGGTGAGATACTTGGAGGGAAGCTCCGCATCGATCGCAATCGATTCTTCAACTTCCTCCTCCAGCGCCACCTCCGGCGCCAAGTCTTTTAGCCGGGACCAGAACTCCTCCATCCGGTGCGCGGGGAGGTGAAAACCGGCGGCCTCGTTGTGTCCGCCCCATTTGTCAAAGATATCGTCAAAGCGTTGCAGAAACTCCGTTGCCAGAAATCCCCGGGCGCTGCGCACGCTGCCCACCACCGAATCTTCTACCGAGGTGAGCACCGTGGCGGGACGGTTGAAACGTCGACTCAGGCGGCCGGCGATAATACCCGTAACGCCGCGATGGACCACGGTATCGTGAACCGCGATGATCTTGCCGTCAAACGTCTCCGCCGCCTCGTACGCGCGGGGCAGGACGCTCTTCCACGCCTCATCCCCGACGCGACGGCGACGTTTGTTGAGTTCCGCGATTTCCTGCGACAGGCGCGTTCGTTCAGCCTCGTCATCGGAGAGGAGCAGTTCCACCGCCACCGAGGGCGTACCCATGCGGCCGGTGGCGTTTATCGCCGGAGACAAGTTCCAACTGATCTCGCGGCTGCCCAACTTCCGGTTGGACAGATCCAGCGTGCGCGCCAGGGAACCGATTCCGGGCCAGGGGTTGGAGTTGAGCCGCTCCAGCCCGCGGCGAATGAGCATCCGGTTCTCATCGACGGCGGGCATCATATCGGCGAGGCTGGCGATCGCCACCAGGTCCATCACCGACTCGATCGCCTCACGGATCTGGGGAAACCGCTGATCCACCACCGTCTGATACATCGCCGCCAGCACGTCCACCTCTTCGGTGGCGGCATCTAAGTAGCGCGCCATGCGCGACCCGTCACCGATCTGCAACAGGCTCTTCCCGGCGAGGGGCGGAAACAGCTCCGCCACCTGCTCCGCCAGATCCAGCATGAAAATATCCACGTGCGGTCCCAGACCGCGAGCGAGGAGCTTCTGTTGGAGGGGCAGGTCATAGCATACGAGTTTGCGACCAACTAGGTATTCCTGGAGCCGACTGGTCTCGAGGGACGCTACGCCCGGAACCAGCGCTTCCGTGACTCGGTCCACCTCCAGCCCGTTCTCCAGCAGGATCGCATCCACCACGACCGTGTCATTGGTGGGCCGCGCGTTAATCAGTGTTACCAGCTCCCCAAAGAGCTCAGTTCGGCCGAAGGCCAGCGCCTGCCGGACCTTGGCGGTGACCGCACAGGCGCAGAGCCCGTCAAAGGGATAACTCTCTTCTACCTTGGGGTTGATAATCGCCACCGCCG
This sequence comes from Alkalispirochaeta sp., assembly GCA_046483765.1. Lineage (GTDB taxonomy): Bacteria > Spirochaetota > Spirochaetia > DSM-27196 > Alkalispirochaetaceae > Alkalispirochaeta. Next base: position 5,969 of record JAWOCO010000295.1, read on the forward strand.
GAGGAAGCTGGTCCTGCGGGTTGTGGTGATCCACCACGATCGTATCGATTCCCGCGGCGGCGGCGGCGGCGATCTCCTCCACATTGGTAATCCCCGAGTCCACCGTGATAATCAGCGTCCCGTCCGCTCCGGCAAACTCTTCCACCGCGGTCATCGTCAGTCCGTAGGGATCGTCTCCCTGGGGAACGCGCCACTCCGTTTCGATGCCCATCTCCCGTAGGGTGGAAACCATGACGGCGGTACTGGTGATCCCGTCCACATCCCGGTCGCCAAAGACGAGAACCTTTTCCCCTTCATCCGCCGCCTGGCGAATACGCTCCACCGCGTCGGGCATGTCCTCAAAGAGAAATGGACTGTGTAAATAGCGGAGATCGGTCTCCAGATAGTACGGCAGTTCCGAACCCGCGGTTATTCCCCGTCTCACAAGGATAGCGGCGGTGAGCAAATCGGTACTGAAGCGCGACGAGAGCGCCTTCACCGCCGCCCCGTCGATGGGCGGCTTATCCCACTTCATAGAGAAGAAATTTCCTCCAGAATCATCTCCGGGGTCGGCGTTTCACGGGAGTCTGCGTCGCCGGCGTCCTCGATCGTGATGCCCTCGCTCACGGTGGCCACCGCCTGATCAACCGCCTCCTGCGTATGTCCCCATACGGTGAGAATCGGATCACCGGCGGCCACGGAGCTTCCGAGCTTCCGCAGGATTTCAAACCCCACATCACTGTAGACGTCGTCATCAGCCTTGTTGCGTCCCGCGCCCAAATACACGCCGCCCATACCCACACGATACGCGTCCATACCGGTAATCGTTCCGCCCCGGGGAGCCGTGACCTGGGCGGAGACGGGGGCGCGGAGCGTGCCGAAATCGGCGATCATGCGATCCGGATCTCCCCCCTGGAGTCGAATATTTCGTTCCATGGCGTTCCAGGCGCTGCCATCGGCGATCGCGGAACGACATCGTTCCTCCGCCTCCGCCACGGAGGCCGCCTTACCATCGGCCACCAGCATCCACGCCGTGAGACGCAGCGTTACCGCCATCAAATCATCGCTGCGATGGTCTGCGGGAACGCGCTCCATCGCCGCCGGGCACCCGAGGAGTGCCATGGACTCCTCGACCTCGAGAAAGTTTCCCACCTTGGATCCCAGCGGACTGTCCATGCGGGTGAGTACCGCCACTACCTGTTTTCCCAGGCTCTTGCCGGTGTTTACCAGCGAGGTAGCCAGTTCCCGGGCGTCTTCCTGAGTCTTCATAAACGCCCCGGGACCAGTTTTTACGTCAAAGATCAGCGCATCCGCCCCCTCGGCAAACTTCTTGGACAGGATGCTGGAGGTGATCAGCGGCACACTCTCCACGGTGCCGGTAACATCCCGCAGGGCGTAGAGCTGGCGATCAGCGGGAACTACGTCACTGCTCTGGCCGGTCATGGCAAAGCCGCACTCGCCGATGATCTCGGCGAACCGTTCCGGGGTGAGATCGGTGCGATACCCTGAAATCGACTCCAGCTTGTCCAGCGTTCCCCCGGTGTGGCCCAGCGACCGCCCACTCATCATCGGTACGTGGGCGCCACAGGCGGCAGCCAGCGGTGCCAGAAT